>NZ_JABXEM010000199.1:0-22432 GCF_013372595.1 Myxococcus sp. AM011 | reverse complement strand
CCTCAACGGCGACCGGGCGGTGAACTTCACGGACTACAGCATCGTCCTGGGGAATCTGGGGCGGGGCTGCAACACCGGGCCTCAGCCCTTCGTGCCCGTCCACGAAGTCCGGGAGTAGGCCTCCACGCTCCGGCCCAGCGGGTGCTCTCGCTGGGCCGGAGCGGGACGACGGATGCGGCCGTTACTCGCGGACCGGCTGCGGCAGGGCACACCGCCCACCCAGGCCCCAGTTGGCGACGACCACCGTGTAGTCGCTGTAGTCGACCAGGCCGTCACCGTTGACGTCCGCCAGGCGATTTCCCGGCGGCACCGTCAGACCGAAGTTCGCCATGACCAGGTCGTAGTCCGTGATGTTGACGCAACCATCCTGATTGGTGTCGCCGAACACAGGCGCCGGGGCGTTGTCCAGCGCGAGCGAGAATCGCCCACCCGTGGCCGACGACAGCCCTCCCAGGTACCTCACCGCGGGCCCCTCGACAGGCAATGCGACAGGCGACCACGTCGGCTCGCCCTTCTCCGACCATTCATAGGCACCTGAGTGCGAGCCATTGAAGTCAGTGATGTAGGTGGTGAAGAAGTCGATGTCGGCGATGACCTGGATGAACGTAGGGACGGGATTGGGATTCGTGGCATCTCCCGTCCGGAGCTTGTTGAGGACCTTCCACTGCCACGAGCCGGGGTCGAGGTTGGGGTAGCCCCCCACGCTCTCTCCCCCTTGGCACTGCGTCCCGACCGGCGAGCTGTTCTCCAATCCGTCAGAGCTCAGACGGAGCTTCTTTCGTCCAAGAACCGTCGTGCGGTAGGACTTGAGCTCATCCACGGCGGCGCACGCGGAGAAGGCCAGGGGCGTCACACCTTGGCCAACACCCAGGGAGTTCAAGGTATTGAGCGTCGTCGTGGCCGACGTCGAGAACGCCTGATGCCGGATGTACGAAGTCCCCTCGAAACTCCACACCGCGATATGCCGCGGCAGCGTGCTCACCGTCTCCACATAATCCCGGGCCCTCTTGAGAGCCGCCTGAAAACGAGTCTCTCCATTGAGCCGCGGGGCCACCATCGACCCACTGCGGTCGATGAGGATGATGACGTGCTCCTCGGTATACGGGGGCGCCGGCTGAGCGCTGGCCACCCGCGGCACAGCCATCAAGCAGACTCCCAGGGACAAGGCTAGACGCACCATCGAGGTGTATGTTTTCACGAGTCCATCCTCACGGAATTGAAACGTCGTTTGAACGGCGGTCGCCAGGTCGACGGCTTCCGGGCGGGACACCCAGAACATCAGACACAAAAGCGTCCGCGATTCTTATGCCACAGGACTACGAGACGAAGAATAGCGGGAAACACATACAAGCCAGGGCAACATTCCTGCTCCGCCACAATCCAGTCACGGCCTCCGGAAACCCCGGGCTCTTCAGAAAACAAACCGGACGTGACATGAAAGCGCGCAACCACCCCTCCTGACGCGGCTGCTGGCCGCCCCGAGAACCTCACATGACGAGGAACACGATGCTTCAACGCCTGCTGTTGATGCTTGGGTTGTCGTTGGTGCTGCACTCCGAATCCGCGCGGGCGCAGTTCACCGAGCGGCACATCATCATCCTCATCGAGCGAAGTGGCTCCATGGCGGTGGTCGGCGCCGATGGATTGACGCGATTCCAGCGGGCCATCATTCAAGCCCAGAACCGTGTGGAGATAGGAGGCCCACTGCCACAGCACTACGCTGTCTGGTCATTCGAGGGCACGAGCTACATCCAGCACCAGGCCTTCACCTCCAGCGCCGCGAGCACGATCGCGACGTTGTCGTCCCTGCAGGTGGGCCAAGGAGGCACGCCTCTCGCCCATGCCGTCTGCGCGGCCGTGGACGGTCTCGTCTCGTATCGACCGAGCACCTTGGCCATCAAGAACATCCTGTTGTTCACCGGCGGCGCGGAGAACAGCACCCCGAGCTCGAGCCAATGCGCGGGCCCCTGGAGCACGGGGACCTACCCGCAGCTCACCGTCGGCTCCTGGCAGTGGAAGATGATCAACAAGCTCCGGACCGGGAGCGCCCTGAATCCCAACGTCCCACCTCCAGGCCTCACCCTCATCCACAACGCCCAGGAGGTCATCTCCAGCGCCTTGGGGTCCGGCGTCATCATCCCCTGACCCGGCCCACGACTTGTCGACAGGACTGGCCTCCGGAGGTCGGCTCCGGGGAGAATGCGCGCCCGCCGGCCTGGCAGGCTGGCGACACTCGGGGGCACGAGCGCATGAGCCAGGAGCGCGTCATCTTCGGCAACACGGTGGACAGCCTCTACCTGAAGACGCTCGACAGGGACTTGCCCTACGAGCTGCGCAACCAGCTCCGGGAGCTGGGCATGGACCTGGATGCCCCGCTCCAGGCCGCCTACCCCCATACCGTGTGGGTGAGGTGCCTGGACGAGGTGGGCCGTGCCCTCTACCCGGAGAAGCCCCTGGAAGAGGCCCGCCGGCGGCTCGCCCGGCGGATGATTGAAGGCTACGCACAGACGGTCATGGGCTCGGCGGTGCTCACGCTGGCGCGCGTGCTCGGCCCCATGCGCTCGCTGGGCCGGATGACGCACAACTTCCGCAGCGGCAACAACTTCACCCAGACGCGCGTCAACGTGGTGAACCCCACCACCGCGGAGCTGTGGTTCAACGAGCCGGAAGTCACGGAAGGGTTCGTGGAGGGCGTGCTGGAGGAGGGCCTGCACCGCATCGGTGTCCGGGGCCTCACCATTTCCCGCACCCGTCACGACGCGGAGTCCTGTACCTATCGCATCGAGTGGTACGACCCCTCCGCGCGCTGAAAACCCCACCTCAGAGAGCCCCCGAGCCCCAAACCCATGACTCGCCTCCTCGACAGCCTCCCCGAGCTCTACCGCGACCTCCTCCCGGACTTCTTCCGCCAGGACGTCCCCGAGGAGACCAAGGCCACGTGCTCCAAGTGCGCCATGTGCAAGGAGAACGCGGAGGGCGCCGTCGACTCCGTGGACGGCGTCAGCCGCTTCTTCCGCCCCGACACCAAGTGCTGCACCTACTTCCCGCGCCTGCCCAACTACCTGGTCGGAGCGCTCCTGTCGGATGACCGCCCGGAGCTGGCCGAGGGCCGCCGTCGCATGGAGGCGCGCATCGCCGGCCGCATCGGCGTGACGCCGCAGTGGGTGAAGCCCCCGGCGAAGTTCCACTTCCTCTACAAGAACGGGCACCAGTTCTTCGGCCGGGCCGCGTCGCTGCGCTGCCCCTACTACGGCGAAGAGAGCGGCGGCTGCACCATCTGGCCGTACCGCGAGGCCGTCTGCTCCACCTTCTTCTGCAAGTACGTCGCGGGCGCCGACGGCCGCAAGTTCTGGATGTCCCTCAAGACGTACCTGACGCTGACGGAAATCCAGCTGTCGCGCTGGACGTCGCTTCAACTGCTGCCCGACTACGTCCTGTCCGGCAAGGACCGCCCCGAGCTGAACCCCGTCCCGCTGGGCGTGGAGGACCTGGACGACGCGCCGCCTCCCGCGAAGGCCTACGCTGAGCTCTGGAAGGAGCACGTGGGCCGCGAGGCGGAGTACTTCCGCGCCTGCTACCAGTTGGTGCGCGGGCTGACGGCGGAGGGGCTCGACAAGCTGCTGGGCCTGGACGGCGTCATCGAGCTGAAGGCGGTGGAGAAGCTCTTCTCGACGTCCATCTCACCCCAGCTGCCGCGCACGCTGCGCTTCAACCCGGACGCCACCGTGCAGTGGCTGCCCGACGGCAGCGTGGCCCTGGGCGCGTACAGCGACTTCGACGCGATTGCCCTGCCCGGTGAAGCCTACGGCCTGCTGGTGGAGTTCACCGGCCGGCAGCCCGTGGAGGCCGTGCGCCACCACCTGCGCGAGAACAAGCAGGCGGACCTGTCCGAGGACATCCTGGTGGAGCTGTACCGGCACCGCATCCTCGTGGAGGCCTGAGGACCTCTTCCCCTCCTACGGAGGACCCGACAGCGCGCCCAGCTCCTGGAGCAGCCGGCTGGAGGCATGCGCCTCGCGCCAGGCGGGCACGGACGCGGAGAGGTGCTCGGCCAGCCACGCGCAGAAGCCGGGGTCTCCCGCGCCCAGCCACTCGGCGGACTCGGACAGCTCCGCCTGCGCGGCCTCCCAGGCGCGGCGGTACGCGCTCGCCGCGGCCATCACCTGCGTCACCGAGTGCGTGAAGGCATCCAGCGCGGCCCGCAGCTCCAGCGCGGCGCCAGGCTCCATGCCTCGCGACTCCCGCAGCCGCCCCAGGTGCAGGAGCAGCCCATGCTCCAGCGCGGCCGTCGTCCCCAGCCGGGCCTGCGCGCCGCGCAGCAGCAGTTGCAAGTCCCCATTCAGCTCGCGCAGCAGCTCCTCCGTGGAGCGCGCCACCGGCCGCCCCAGCCGGGTGCAGACGGCCTGCCACAGGTTGCTGAACGCGAGCAGCTCGCTCACGCCCCGGCGCACGTGGGGAGGAATGCGGTCCAGGAACTCCAGCGCGGCACCGCGCGCCTCGGCGGACAGCGCCCCGGGCCCCTTGGCCAGTTGGAGCAGCTTCCACGCCCAGGGCAGGGCCTGCTCGGTGCAGCGGAAGAGCGCCTCGCAGCTCGCGCTCAGCGCGCCCGCATGGCTGTTCTCCTTCAGCGCGGGGGACGCCACGGGCATCTGCTCGTGCTCCGATTCTCCTGGCCCTGGCACCACGATCCGCTCGTCTCCGCGCCGCGCTTCACCGGAGACCTCGTCGCGTTCCGAAGAGCTGTCGTCCAGCCACATGCATCTCCTCCAGCCTCGTCGGCGGACCCCTGGTTATCGCACGCCGCACCTTCAACCTCCAGGCCCCATCCGTCCGCCGTGAAACCGCCGACGTCCGACCCCTCCCTGGCGTTCTATATCTTCGGAAGAAAGGCGTGCCGGCTGTGACGCGGTCAACGCCCGGCGATTCACCTGGCCCGAGCGCATTCCTGGAAGTTGAGAGTGCCACCAGGGGCGGCCCGAAGCCGCGCTGAACGCGGCCCGGGCCCCGGCGTTTCCCACCTGTCACGTCACCTCAGTGGAGGGTGTGCTTCAGGTGACTGAGCTTCTTGTGGGTGCTCTTCTGCGCGGGCAACAGCTCCATGCGCACGAAGCGTCGCAAGTCGCCGTTGACCTTCTCCGCGTCTCGCTCGTAGTCGCGCAGGCCGTGGTCCTCGCCTTCCTCCAGCGCGGAGATGGCGGCGCTCTCCCCCAGCACGTCCGCGCCTCCCTGGACGACCTTCGCGAAGGCGCCCCAGACACCGGAGCCCTCCGCCGGTTTGCCGTGGAGCTTTTCGATTCGCTCGCGCAGCTTCTCCACGCGCCCCTCGTGGTCCAGCCGGCACTCCTCCAGCGTGCGACGTCGCACGTCGTCCTCGATGTGCCCCATCGCCTGCCGGTAGGTCTCCACCGCGGAAATCTCGCCCCGGAGGAAGGAATTGAGCGTGTCGACGTCCTTGTCGGTTTGCGCCATGAAGGCCTCCTGGAAGTGGTGAACGGATTGCTGAGCAAGAAGGTGCGGCGTGCCCGCCCGCTCGCAACGAGGGCCCCCTCCCCCGCCACCTCCCCTGGGCCACACCCTCCGTCCGTGTTTCAGCAGGTATCAGCGCGACTGTCCGGGTAGTCTGTTTGCAAGAATGCGTCAGGGCTGTGAAGCTGATCCAGGAGTGCCCCAGTTCCTGTGCCGTGCCCCTGGCCAGTGGGAAGCTCGCCAGCCAACCCAGCTCGCATCGTCACGCCGAATGACCGCCCCGTCGCCTGCTTCGCCGTCGCGCCCGCTTTTCACCTTCGGCCTCGTGTGGCTGGGGCAGTTCATCTCCCTGTTCGGTTCGGGGCTGACGTCGTTCGCGTTGGGCGCGCACGTCTACCAGCTCACCGGCTCCACCACGCGCTTCGTGCTCATCTCCTTCTGCGCCACGCTGCCGTTGGCGGTGCTGTCCCCGTTCGCCGGGGTGCTGGTGGACCGGTGGGACCGCAGGAAGGCGATGTTGTGGAGCGACGTGGGCTCCGGCGTCACCACCGCGCTCATCTGGCTGCTGCTGGTGGCGGACGACACGGGGCGGCTGGAGTTCAAGGCCTGGTACCTGTACCCCATCGTCCTGTTGGGCGGCTGTTGCACGGCGTTCCGCTGGCCCGCGTGGACGGCCACGACGCCGCTGCTCATCCCCAAGCGGCACCTGGGGCGGGCCAGCGGCATGGCGGAGCTGGGCGCGGCGCTGAGTCAGATTGCGTCGCCCGTCTTCGCTGGCGTGCTGGTGGGGAGCATTGGCCTGCACGGTGTGCTCTTCCTGGACGTGCTCAGCTTCCTGTTCGCCGCGGGCGTGCTGGTGGCCGTGCGCTTCCCGCCGACGCCGGGGGCTTCCGCGCGGAGCACGGGGCCGCGCTCCATGAGCCGGGAGCTGGCGGAGGGGTGGCGCTTCCTCCGGGAGCGGCGGGGCCTGTCGTACATCCTGGCCTTCACCACGTTCACCAACGCGAGCCTCGCGCTGGTGCTCCTGCTCTTCACGCCGCTGGTGCTGGCCTTCACGGACTTGAAGAACCTGGGCCTCATCGGCTCCATCTCCGGCATGGGCATGCTGGCCGGCGGCATCCTCACCAGCGTGTGGGGCGGCCCCAAGCACCGCATCCTCGGCATCGCGGGCTTCCCGGCCGTGGCCTCGCTCATGCTGCTGTTGGCCGCGCTGCCGCCCAGCGTGCCGTTGCTCGCCACGGCGGCGGCGCTGTTCCTGTTCTCCATGCCGCTCACCACGGCCAACTCGCAAGTCTTGTGGCAGCTCAAGGTGCCGCTGGAAATCCAGGGCCGGGTGTCCGCGCTGCGCAAGACGGTGGGGCAGTCCGCGGTGCTGCTCGTCACGCTGATGGCGGGTCCGCTGGCGGACCGGGTCTTCGAGCCGTGGATGGCGCCAGGCGGCGCATTCGCCGGCAGCGTGGGCCGCGTGCTGGGCACGGGCACCGGGCGTGGCATCGCCTTTCTTTTCGTCGTCCTGGGGCTCACGGTGCTGTGCGCCGTCGGCCTGCTTCTGCTGTCTCCTCGCGCGCGGCGCGTCCAGGAAGAACATCCGGACGTGATTCCCTCCCATCCGCTCGCCATTCCTCTTTCCTCTGAACCGCCACCGGCAGGCGCCGTGTCCGAGAGTCCGCTCTCGGCGACGGGAAACTCTCCGTCCTGAGCACGCAGCGCCCCGGCCCCGCGCAATGAACTGACTGGAGTACCTCGTGAGCACGCGCAACGACTCCCCGACGTCCGTCGGCCCCGTCACCCCATCCGAGGCGAGCCTGTCCGCCTCGCCGCTCTTGCCCCTGCGCAAGGGGAACGACACGACGAGCCCGCTCTACCTGGTCCATCCGGTGGATGGCCGCCTGGACTGCTACGCGGAGCTGCTCCGCCAGACGCCCGCGTCCCAGCCCGTGTTCGGAATCCAGGCGCGCGGCGTGGACGACGGGCGCGCGCCCATGGAGTCGCTGGAGGCGATGGCCGTCTTCTACGTCGAGGCCCTCCGCGCCGAGCGCTCCGAGGGGCCGTATCACCTGGCGGGCTGGGCACTGGGCGCGGTCATCGCGTGGGAGATGGCGCGCCTGCTCCAGCGCGATGGCCATGTCGCGAAGCTCACGCTGCTCGAGCCGCCGCCCCCGTCGCCCGACCGGAGCGTCTCCGCCACGGCCCTGGCCGCGCACGCCGCGCTCTTCGCGAAGGAGCTGGCGCTGCGGGCGGGCCTGTCCCCGCTGGAGCTGCCCGCCGCGCTCACCACGGGCAAGGACCCCGAGCCCCTCCTGCTGCACCTGCACGCGGAGGGCACGCGCCAGGGCCTGCTGCCCGAGTCCATGACGCTGGAGGTGCTGCGCGCGCGCTTCAAGGTCTTCTCCGCGCACGTGCGCGCCGCGCGTCGCTACGTCCCCGAGGCGTTTCCCGGCACCGCGCGCATCGTCCGCGCCGCCGAGGTCATCGACGCCGCCGACGTGGAGAAGGACAAGGGCTGGGCGGTGCTCGCGGAAGCAGGCGCCCAGGTCGAGGACGTGCCCGGAGACGGGTATTCGCTGTTGCGCGAGCCGCACGCGAAGGAGCTGGCGACGCGACTCTTCGAGTCCGCGCAGTCCCTCACCGGCCCCATCCTCACGGGGCATGGCGACGGTGCTCCGCTGTCGTACGCACAGCAGCGGCTCTGGTTCCTGGACCAGCTCCAGCCCGGCAGTCCCGCGTACAACATGTTCTACGGCCTGCGCTTCACCGGCCCACTGGAACACTCGCTCCTGGAGCGCGCCTTCACGGAGCTGGCGCGGCGCCACCAGACGCTGCGCACCCGCTTCCGCTCGCTGCAGGACGGCCCCGTCCAGGCCATCTCCCCGCCCGCGCCCTTCACCATTCCCGTCGAGGACCTGCGCGCCGTGCCCGCGGAGGCCCGCGACGCGGAGGCGCAGCGAATCGCCGACGCGGAGGCGCGCACGCCGTTCGACCTGGCCACGGGGCCGCTCTTGCGCGCGCGGCTCCTGAAGCTCGACGAGCACGAGCACGTGCTGCTCATCGTCATCCACCACGTCATCTCCGACGGCTGGTCCATCGGCGTCATCACGCAGGAGGTCCCCGCCCTCTATCAGTCCTTCGCGATGGGCCGGCCCTCGCCGCTCCCCGAGCTGCCCGTGCAGTACGCGGACTTCGCCGTCTGGCAGCGCGGCTGGCTGACGGGCGACGTGCTGGAGTCACAGCTCGCGTACTGGAGGACCCAGCTCGCCGACGCGCCGCATGCGCTGGAGCTGCCCACCGACAGGCCCCGGCCTCCCATCCAGTCGCAGCGCGGGGACATGCTGCGCGTGGAGCTTCCCGCCTCGCTCGCCACCCGCGTCTACGAGCTGTGCCGCCAGGAGGGCGTCACGCCCTTCATGGTGCTGCTGGCCGGCTACCAGACGCTGCTCGCGCGCTACTCCGGGCAGGACGACATCATCGTCGGCTCGCCCATCGCCAACCGGATGCGGTCGGACCTGGAAGGGCTCATCGGCTTCTTCGCCAACACGCTGGCGCTGCGGGCCCGGTTCCATCCGGGGATGACGTTCCGCGAGCTGCTGTCCCAGGTGCGCGAGACGACGCTGGGGGCCTATGCGCACCAGGACGTCCCCTTCGAGAAGCTGGTGGACGAGCTGCGCCCCGAGCGAGACCAGAGTCGCACGCCCCTGTTCCAGGTGATGCTGGCCCTGCTCAACACGCCGAAGTCCGTGGGGGCCGAAGACCCCGACGCGCCGCTCAAGGTCCGCCCGCTGGACGCCATCAGCGGCACCGCCAAGTTCGACCTCACGCTGCTGGCGTCCGATGACGGCACCGCGTTCAACGCGGTGTTCGAATACAACACCGACCTCTTCGACACCGCGACAGTCCAACGGATGGCGGACCAGCTCGTGCGGCTGCTGCAGTCCGCCGTCAGCGACCCGAGCCAGCCCGTCTGGCGCCTGCCGATGCTGGAGGAGCCCGAGCGTCGCCAGGTCCTCGTCGACTGGAACGACACGTCCCGCGAGCCCTTCGGTCCCACCACGCTTCACGCGCCCGTGGAGGCCCAGGCGCTCCGCACGCCCGACGCCGTGGCTGTCACCGATGGCACCCACGCCCTCACGTACGCGGCGCTGGAGGCGCGGGCCAATCAGCTCGCGCACCACTTGCTCGCGCGCGGGGTGACACCGGGGTGCATCGTCGGCATCTGCCTGGACAAGTCGCTCGACATGGCCGTCGCCGTCCTCGCCACGCTCAAGGCGGGAGCCAGCTACGTCGCGCTCGACCCCAGCTACCCCACGGAGCGCCTGGCGTTCATGCTCGCGGACACGCGCGCGCCCGTGGTCCTCACCCACTCCCAGCTCGCGGCGTCACTGCCCTCCGAGCACGGGGCGCGCTTCCTCCTGGTGGACGTCGACGCGGCCCACGTGGCCGGCCTGTCCCCGCGCGCGCCAGGTCTCGAAGTGTCGGCGGAGAGCCCCGCCTACGTCATCTACACGTCCGGGAGCACGGGGGTGCCCAAGGGCATCGTCATGCCCCACCGCGCGCTGAGCGCGCTGCTCACCTGGCAGCTCCAGCGCTCGCCCCAGCCGCGTGCCACCACGCTGCAGTTCGCATCGCTCAGCTTCGACGTCTCCGTCCAGGAGCTCTTCTCCACCTGGTGGGCCGGAGGCACGCTCGTGCTCCCCACCGGGGGACTGCGCCAGGACATTCCGGCGCTGCTCGACTTCATGCAGCAGCAGCGCGTCGCGCGGCTCTTCCTGCCCTTCGTCGCGCTCCAGGCCATCGCCGACGCCGTCTCCCACGGCGCCACGCTGCCCGCCTCCCTGCGCGAGGTCATCACCGCGGGTGAGCAGCTCCAGGTGAGCGACACGGTCGCCGCGTTCTTCGAGAAGCTCTCGGGCAGCGTCCTGGAGAACCAGTACGGCCCTTCCGAGGCGCACGTCGTCTCCGCCCACCGACTCCAGGGGGCTCCCGCATCCTGGCCCCGGCTGCCGTCCATCGGCGGGCCGGTGGGCCACACGCGGCTCTATGTCCTGGATGCGCTCGGCCATCCCGTGCCCATCGGCGTCTCGGGAGAGCTGTTCATCGGCGGCACCCACCTGGCGCACGGCTACCTGTCGCAGCCGGACGTCACCGCGAAGGCGTTCGTTCCGGACCCGTTCTCGACGGTGCCGGGCGCGCGGCTCTATCGCACCGGGGACGCGGCGCGGTGGCGCGCGGACGGCACGCTCGACTTCCTGGGACGGATGGACTCCCAGGTGAAGCTGCGCGGTTTCCGGGTGGAGCTGGGTGAAGTCGAGTCCGTGCTCCGCTCCGCCCCGGGGCTGAGTGACGCCGCCGCCATCGTTCGCGAGGATGTGCCGGGCGACAAACGCCTGGTGGGCTACGTCGTCCTCTCACCCGACGCCACGCTCGACGCCGAGGCCCTGCGCGCCTTCGTGCTCCAGCGCCTGCCCGAGTACATGGTGCCGTCCGCGTTCGTGGCGCTGCCCGCGCTGCCCCTCACGCCCAGCGGCAAGCTCGCGCGCAAGCGCCTTCCCGCGCCCGACGCACAGAGCCTGCGTGGCGCCGCCGCCTTCGCCGCGCCCCGCACTCCGCTGGAGGAGAAGCTCGCCGCGCTCTTCGCCGACGTCCTGCACGTGCCGCGCGTGAGCGTCACCGACAACTTCTTCGCGCTCGGGGGGCATTCGCTGCTCGCCACCCAGGTCGTGTCGCGCGTGAGGTCCGCGCTCGGCGTGGAGCTGCCGCTGCGCACCGTCTTCGCTTCGCCCACGGTGGCGGCCCTGGCGGCGAGCATCGACACCACGTTGATGACGTCGCGGAACCGGCAGCCGCCCGCGCTGGTTCCGGTGCCTCGCACGGGACCGCTGCCGCTGTCCTTCGCGCAGCAGCGCCTCTGGTTCCTCGACCAGCTCCAGCCCGGCGGGGCGACGTACAACATGCCCTCCTTCGTCCGGCTGGACGGGGAGCTCCACCTGTCCGCGCTCCAGCGGGCCTTCGACGAGCTGGTGCGCCGCCACGAGGCCCTGCGCACCACGTTCCTCCAGCAGAACGACGAGCCCTTCCAGGTCATCGCCCCGCACGCGGAGGTGCCGGTGACGCTGGTGAAGGTCCAGGGACAGACGCCGGAGGCGACTCGCGCGGAGGTGGAGCGACTGCTGGGCGAGGAGTACATGCGCCCGTTCAACCTCTCCACCGGCCCGCTCGTTCGCGCCGTTCTGGTGGAGACGTCCCCCACCGAGCACGTGCTCGCGCTCAACATGCACCACATCGTCTCCGACGGTTGGTCCATGGGGGTGCTCACCCAGGAGGTCGCCACCCTCTACGCGGCCTTCGCGATGGGGGCACCGTCGCCGCTTCCGCCCCTGTCCCTCCAGTACGCCGACTACGCCGTCTGGCAGCGCGACTGGCTGAAGGGCGACGTGCTGGAGCAGCAGCTCGCCTGGTGGCGCGGCCGACTGTCCGGAGTCGCCACGCTGGACCTGCCGCTCGACAAACCTCGGCCCGCGACGCAGACCTTCGCTGGCGCCCAGGTGCCCATCAACTTGAGGCCGGAGGTGTCCAAGCGGCTCAAGACGCTGTGCCAGCGCGAGGGAACCACGCCCTTCATGGCGCTGCTCGCCGCGTGGCAGTTGCTCCTGTCCCGCCACACCGGACAGGACGACATCGCCGTCGGCTCGCCCATCGCCGGCCGCCAGCGCGCGGAGCTGGAAGGGCTCATCGGCTTCTTCGTCAACACGCTCGTCTTCCGGGCGCGCATCGACACGGGCGCGACGTTCCTGCAGCTCCTGCGACAGGTGAAGGAGAACGCCCTGGGCGCCTATGCGCACCAGGACGTCCCGTTCGAGCGGTTGGTTGAAGACCTCCAGATTCGCCGGGACATGAGCCGCAGCCCGCTGTTCCAGGTCCTCTTCGCGCTCCAGAACACCCCCGGCTCGGCCCTCCAGACCGCACCCGATTCGGCTCCCCAGAAGCAGGAGCTGTCACTCAGCCCGGTGGAGGTGGAAGGCACCGTCATCAAGTTCGAGCTGGAGCTGAACTTCGCGGACGGGGGAGCGGACGGACTCTTCGGCGCGCTGACGTACAACACGGACCTGTTCGAGCGTGCCTCCATCGAGCGCATGGCGCGGCACTTCGAGCTGCTCGTCGAAGCCGTCGTCACTCGGCCCGATGCCACGCTCACGTCCCACTCCATGCTGTCCGCCGAGGAGCGGCAAAGCGTCCTCACGGACTGGGCCATCGCTCCCGCGCTCGTCTCGCCCGACTCCACCCTTCCCGCCGTCTTCGCCGACGTCGTCGCTCGCGCTCCTGACTCCGTCGCCATCCTCTTCGGTGACGACTCCCTCACCTACCGCCAGCTCGACGAGCGCTCCAATCAGCTCGCCTGGCACCTGCGCTCCCTCGGCGCCACCACCGACTCCCGCGTCGCCATCGCCGTCGACCGCTCCGTCGAGCTCATCGTCGCCCTCGTCGCCATCCTCAAGGCCGGCGCCGCCTACGTCCCCCTCGACACGAAGTACCCACGCGAGCGTCTTGCTTCGATGTTGGAGGACGCCCGGCCCCAGGTCCTCGTCTCCACTCGCGCCTTCCTCGACAAGCTGCCCGCCGATGGAATGACGTGTGTCCTGTTGGATGAGGTGTCCCTGGCGGGCAGCGCCACCCAGGCCCTGCCTCCCTCCGCCCTTCCCGCGTCGCTCGCCTATATCGACTTCACCTCCGGCTCCACCGGCAAGCCCAAGGGCGTCGGCTGCACCCACCGCGGCGTCCTCCACACCCTCGTCGGCATCGACTACACCCGCTTCGGGCCCGAGCAGACGCACCTCCTCCTCGCCCCCATCTCCTTCGACGCCAGCACCTTCGAAATCTGGGGCGCCCTGCTCCACGGCGCTCGCCTCGTCGTCCTCCCGCCTCAGACACCATCCCTGGAAGAGCTCTTCCAGACGGCGTCCCGTCACGGCGTCACGACGCTCTGGGCGACCAGCGGCCTGTTCTCCCAGCTCGTCGAGAGCCGCCTCCCCGCGCCTCCGTCCCTCCAGCGCATCCTCACCGGTGGCGACGTCGTCTCCCCACCGCACGTCCGCCGCGCGGTGCAGGACTGGGGCATCTCCGTCACCAACTGCTACGGCCCCACCGAAATCACGGTTGTCGCCACGACCTTCTCTGTCTCCCGCGCTGACGACGTCGGGGCCACATTCCCCATCGGCAGGCCCACCAACGGCACCCGCCTGCTCGTCCTCGACGCCTCTCTCCAGCCGGTCCCCATCGGCATTGCTGGCGAGCTCTTCATCGGCGGTGACGGCCTCGCTCGTGGCTACGTCGGCCAGCCCGGCCTCACCGCCGAGCGCTTCGTCCCGGACCCGTTCTCCTCCGTCGCCGGTGCGCGCCTCTACCGCTCTGGAGACATGGTCCGCTGGAACAGGGATGGGACGCTCGCCTTCATCGGTCGCGCCGACGCGCAGGTGAAGGTGCGCGGCTTCCGCATCGAGCTGCCCGAAATCGAGGCCGCCATGCTCGCGCACCCGTCCATTCGCGACGCCGTGGCCATGGCACGTGAAGACGTCCCGGGGGACAAGCGCCTCGTCGGCTACTTCGTCGGTGACGACCTGGACGCCGTCTCCCTCCGCGCGTTCCTCAAGTCCCGGCTCCCCGAGTACATGGTGCCGTCGTCCCTGCTCCGCCTCGACGCGCTCCCGCTCACCGCCAACGCGAAGATTGACCGCAAGGCGCTGCCTCCTCCCGAGGCCGTCCTCTCCGCGCCCTCGGCCACCCACGTCGCGCCTCGCACTCCCACCGAGGAGCAGCTCGCCTCCATCTGGGCGCAGCTCCTCCGCGTCCCCCAGGTCGGCATCGCGGACGACTTCTTCGCGCTCGGCGGCCACTCGCTGCTCGCCACACAGCTCGTCTCGCGCATCCGCAACACCTTCCAGGTGGAGATGGCGCTGCGGGAGCTGTTCGAAGCGCCCACCATCGAAGCGCTGGCCCAGCGGTTGGATGCGGCGTCCCTCGCGGGAAAAGGCACGGTGCGGCCTCCGCTCGCCCTGGTGCCTCGCGACGGCGCTCCGCTTCCCCTGTCCTTCGCGCAGCAGCGCCTCTGGTTCCTGGACCGCTTCCAGCCCGACAGCCCGTTCTACAACGTGCCTTCCGCGATGCCGCTCGACGGCGACATGGACCTTGGCGCGCTCGAGCGGAGCATCCAGGCGCTCGTCCAGCGTCACGAGGCCCTGCGCACCAGCTTCCACGCCCAGCCCGACGGCGTGCCCTTCCAGCGCATCCATGCGCGGGCGGAGCTGACGGTTCCCGTGATGGACCTGACCGCCCTGCCCGAGGGTGAGCGTGAGCAGGAAGCGCTGCGACTGGCCGGCATCGAGGCACAGCGTCCCTTCGACCTGGGCCGAGCCCCGCTGCTGCGAGCCTCCGTGCTGCGCCTCTCCGAGCAGCGCCACGTCCTGCTCGTCACCGTCCACCACATCGTCTCCGACGCCTGGTCCCACGGAATCATCTCTCGCGAGATTGGCGCGCTCTACGACGCGTTCGCGCGCGGAGAGCCTTCGCCACTGCCGCCCCTCGTGTTCCAGTACGCCGACTACGCCGTGTGGCAGCGCGGCTGGCTGCAGGGCAAGGTGCTCACGAAGCAGGTGGACTGGTGGCGCGAGCAGCTCACCGGTGCGCCTCGGATGCTGGAGCTGCCCACGGACCGCCCTCGGCCGCCCGTGCAGACCTCTCACGGCGCCACGCTCTCCCTCAGTCTGGGGCGGGCGCTCACCGCGCGGTTGCAGGCCGTGTGCAAGCGAGAGGGCGTCACGCCGTTCATGGCGCTCTTGGCCTCGTTCCAGGTCCTCCTCGCCCGCTACACCGGCCAGGACGACATCGTCGTGGGCTCGCCCATCGCCAACCGCCACCAGTCCGAGGTGGAGGGCATCGTCGGCTTCTTCGTCAACACGCTGGCCCTGCGAGCCCGACTCACGCCCGGAATGACCTTCCGGGAGCTGCTGGCGCAGGTCCGCAACAGCACGCTGGGCGCCTACGCCCACCAGGACGTCCCCTTCGAGAAGCTGGTGGAGGAGCTGCGCCCCGAGCGTGACCTGAGCCGCTCGCCCCTCTTCCAGGTCCTGCTCGCGCTCCAGACGTACGAGCGCGCCGCTCCACCCACGGGTGACGAGAGCGACTCCGACTCACTCGACGTGGGCAGCGGCACCGCCAAGTTCGACCTGTCACTCCTGCTCTTCGACTCCGGGAATGACATCGGCGGCATGCTCGAGTTCAACACCGACCTCTTCGACCATGGCACCGCGGAGCGGATGCGCGCGCACTGGACGCGCCTGGTCGCCTCCGTCGTGGACGCGCCCGAGCAGCCCATCTGGAGCATCCCCCTGTTGGCCGAGGACGAGCGCCGTCAGCTCCTCGTCGGCTGGAACAGCACCGCGCGCGAGCCGCACACCGCCACGCCCATCCATGTTCCCGTGGAGGCCCAGGCCGCGCGCACGCCGGACGCCATCGCCGTCACCGATGGGACGCACGCGCTCACCTATTCGCGACTCGACGCGCGCGCCAACCAGCTCGCCCGTCACCTCCTCGCCCTGGGTGTCTCGTCCGGTGCGCCGGTCGGCATCTGCCTGGACAAGTCGCTCGACATGGCGGTCGCGGTCCTCGCCACGCTCAAGGCGGGCGCATCGTACCTCCCGCTCGACCCGAACTATCCGGCCGAGCGCCTCGCGTTCATGCTCGAGGACTCCGCGGCGCCCGTCGTCCTCTCGCACTCGTCCCTGCGCGCGGCGATTCCCGCGTCGGGAGCGAGGCTCGTCCTGTTGGATGAACAGGCCGAAGCGCTGGCGGCGCTGCCCTCGCAGCCGCCTGGCGTCTCCGTCTCGCCCGAGTCTCCGGCGTACATCATCTACACCTCAGGCAGCACCGGACGGCCCAAGGGCGTCGCGCTGCCGCACCGGGCGCTGAGCCACTTGCTGACGTGGCAGTTGCGTCAGTCGGAGAAGCCCTCGGCCACGACGCTCCAGTTCGCGTCGCTCAGCTTCGATGTCTCCTGCCAGGAGCTCTTCTCCACCTGGTGGGCCGGAGGCACCCTCGTGCTTCCCACGGGAGGACTGCGCCAGGACATCCCCGCGCTGCTCGACTTCATGCACCAGCAGCAGGTCGAGCGGCTGTTCCTGCCGTTCGTCGCGCTCCAGGCCATCGCCGACGCCGTCTCTCACGGCGCCACGCTGCCCGCCTCCCTGCGCGAGGTCGTCACGGCCGGTGAGCAGCTCCAGGTCACCTCCGCGCTCATCGCCCTCTTCGAGAAGCTCCCGGGCTGCGTCCTGGAGAACCAGTACGGTCCCTCGGAGACGCACGTCGTCTCCGCCCATCGACTCCAGGGCCCACCCGCGTCCTGGCCCCGGCTGCCGTCCATCGGCGGGCCGCTGCCGCACACGCAGCTCTTCGTGCTGGATGCGCTGGGCCAGCCGGCGCCCATCGGCGTGCCGGGGGAGCTGCTCATCGGCGGCGCGCACCTGGCCCTCGGCTACGCGGGCCGGCCCGAGCTGACGGCCGAGAAGTTCGTGCCCCATCCCTTCAGCACCACGCCCGGCGCGCGCGTCTACCGCACCGGCGACTCAGCGCGCTGGAAGGCCGACGGCACCGTCGAGTTCCTCGGTCGTCTCGATGGCCAGGTGAAGCTGCGCGGCTTCCGTGTCGAGCTGGGTGAGGTCGAGGCCGCGCTGCGCGCCATCCCCGGCATCCGCGATGCCGCCGCGACGGTCCGCGAGGACGTCCCCGGGCTCAAGCGCCTCGTCGGCTACCTCGTTCCGGTGTCCGCGGCGGAGATGCCGGAAGCGGAGCGCCTGCGAACCCTCCTGCTCCAGCGCCTGCCCGAGTACATGGTGCCCACGGCCTTCGTCTCGCTGGAGACGCTGCCGCTGACGCCCAGCGGAAAGGTCGCGCGGCGCATGCTGCCCGCGCCCGACGTGCGGGAGCAGGAGTCCGAGGCCTCGTTCATCGCGCCCAGGACGCCGCAGGAAGAGAAGCTGGCCAAGGTGTTCTCCAGCGTCCTCCACCTGCCGCGAGTGAGTGTCACCGACAACTTCTTCGCGCTCGGTGGCCACTCGCTGCTCGCGACCCAGGTCATCTCCCGCCTGCGCTCCGGCTTCTCGGTCGAGCTGCCGCTGCGCGCGCTCTTCGAGTCGCCCACCGTCGCCGCGCTCGCGGCCCGCATCGAAGGCGAAGGACACGCGGGGACGCTCGCGCCGCCCATCATCCCGGTGCCCCGCGATGGCCTGGTGCCGCTGTCGTTCGCGCAGCTCCGGCTCTGGTTCATCGACCAGTTCCAGCCCGGCGGCGCCGCGTACCACATGCCGACCTTCGTGCGCCTGGAGGGACCGCTCGACGCGGCGGCGCTCCAGCGGGCCTTCGACGAGCTGGTGCGGCGTCACGAAGCGCTGCGCACCACCTTCTTCCAGCAGGACGACCAGCCCTACCAGCGCATCGCGCCGCACGGCGAGCTGCCCCTGGTGCGGGTGGACCTGAGCCACCTGGAGCCCTCCGCCGCGCGAGACGAAGTGAAGCGACTGCTCCTGGAGGAGCTGGCCCGCCCCTTCAACCTCTCCACGGGACCGCTCATCCGCGCGCAGTTGTTGGAGCTGTCGGCGGCCGAGCACGTGCTCGCGCTCAACATGCACCACATCGTCTCCGACGGTTGGTCCATGGGCGTGCTCGTCCAGGAAGTCGCCGCGCTCTATGACGCCTTCGCCCACGGCAAGCCGTCACCGCTTCCCGCCCTCGGCATCCAGTACGCCGACTACTCCGTCTGGCAGCGCACCTGGTTCCAGGGGGAGGTCATCGAACGTCAGCTCACCTTCTGGCGCAACCAGCTCTCCGGCGTCGCGCCGTTGGAGCTGGCCATCGACAAGCCTCGTCCGCCCGTCATGTCCTCGCGCGGCGGCAACGTCGGAGTGTTCCTCCCCGCCGCCACCGCCGAGAAGCTCAAGGCGCTCTGCCAGCAGGAGGGCGCCACGCCCTTCATGGCATTGCTCGCGGCGTGGCAGGTGCTCCTCTCGCGCTACTCCGGGCAGGACGACCTCACCGTCGGCTCGCCCATCGCG
The DNA here is from genome assembly GCF_013372595.1 of Myxococcus sp. AM011. Classification (NCBI taxonomy): domain Bacteria; kingdom Pseudomonadati; phylum Myxococcota; class Myxococcia; order Myxococcales; family Myxococcaceae; genus Myxococcus; species Myxococcus sp. AM011. The sequence continues at coordinate 3,872 of NZ_JABXEM010000199.1, read as the reverse complement.
GGTCGTCAGCGCGCGGAGCTCGAAGGCCTCATCGGCTTCTTCGTCAACACGCTCGTCTTCCGGGCGCGCATCGACGGACAGACCTCCTTCCAGCACCTGCTGCGACAGGTGAAGGAGACGGCGCTCGGCGCCTACGCGCATCAGGACGTGCCCTTCGAGCGACTGGTCGAGGTGCTCCAGCCGGCGCGTGACTTGAGCCGCAGCCCGCTGTTCCAGGTCCTCTTCTCCCTCCAGAACACGCCCGCCTCCGCCATCCAGAAGCAGGAGCTGACGCTCAGCCCCGTCGACGTCGACGACGTCACGTCCAAGTTCGAGCTCAACCTCAACCTCGTGGAGCTGCCGGACGGTTACGCGGGCTCGCTCGGCTACAACTCCGACCTGTTCGAGCACGCCACCGCCGAGCAGCTCGCCCTCCACTTCGCCACGCTGGTCGAAGCCCTCGTCTCGCGGCCCCAGGCCTCCATCGCGTCTGTCTCGCTGTTGACCGAGCAGGAGCAGCGGCAGGTCCTCCTCGACTGGAACGCGACGGACGCGGACTTCTCCACCGAGCCCTTCGTCCATCGCCTCGTCGAGAGCCAGGCCCGCCACACTCCCGAGGCCCTCGCCGTCCTCTCCGACGATGAGTGGCTCTCCTACGGTCAGCTCGACGCGCGCGCCAATCAGCTCGCGCGGGTGTTGTCCTCGCGCGGCGTGCGTCCCGGCGACTTCGTTGCCCTGCTCGCGCACCGCACGGCCCAGCTCCCGGTCGCCCTGCTCGCCATCCTCAAGGCGGGTGCCGCGTACCTGCCGCTCTCGCCCGACTACCCGCGTGAGCGCCTCGCGTTCATGGTGCGCGACAGCGGTGCGCGCCTCGTGCTGTCACAGGAGACGCTCGTCTCGCTCCTGCCGGACGGACTGGACGTCATGTGCCTCGACTCCGCGTCGCACGCGGAGGCCCTCTCCCACGCATCGACGGAGCCGCTCCCGTCGAAGCCGGAGCCCGAAGCGCCCGCGTACGTCATCTACACCTCCGGCTCCACGGGGCAGCCCAAGGGCGTCCTCATCCCCCACCGGGCGCTCGCCAACCACATGGCCTGGTTCCTCCAGGTCTTCCCGCTCACCGCTCAGGACAAGGTCCTGCTCAAGACGCCGCTCGCGTTCGACGCGTCCGTCTGGGAGTGCTGGGCGCCGCTCCTCGCCGGTGCGCCGCTCGTGCTCGCGCCCACCGACGCCCACCGCGACGCCGCGATGCTGCTCGACTGCGTCGTCCGGCACGGAATCACCGTCCTCCAGCTCGTGCCGTCCCTGCTGCGCTTCGTCCTCGACGAGCCCGCGCTGGCACGCGCCACGTCCCTGAAGTGGCTGTTCTGCGGCGGTGAGGCGCTCTCCACCGGTCTCGCGTCCCTCGCCCGCGAGCGGCTCCCCGAGGCCCGCCTCGTCAACCTCTACGGCCCCACCGAAGTCACCATCGATTCGACCTTCACCGTCGTCGAGGCGAACACGTCGGGCGTCTCCATCCCCATTGGGCGTCCTGTCGCCAACACGCGCGCCTACGTGCTCGATGACGCCCTGCGGCCCGTCCCGCCGGGTGTCCCGGGAGAGCTGTTCCTCGGCGGTGCGCAGGTGGCGTTGGGCTACCTCGGCAGGCCCGCGCTCACCGCGGAGCGCTTCATCCCCGACCCGTTCGCCGCCACGCCCGGAGCGCGCCTGTATCGCACCGGCGACAAGGCTCGGTGGCTGGCGGATGGGCGCTTGGAGTACCTCGGTCGCACCGACTTCCAGGTGAAGCTGCGCGGTCTGCGCATCGAGCTTGGGGAGATTGAAGCCGCCCTCCGCGCGCAGCCGGGGGTGCGTGACAGCATCGTCCTCGTTCGCGAGGACGTTCCCGGCCAGCACCGCCTCGTCGCCTATCTGGTCTCCGCGACGCTCGACACCGACACGCTGCTCGCCGCGCTGCGGGAGCGGTTGCCCGAGTACATGCTGCCTACGGTCTTCTTGCGGCTGGACGCGATGCCGCTGACGCCCAACGGCAAGGTCGACCGGCAGGCGCTCCCCGTTCCCGAGCATGGCGCGGAAGACGCCCCCTTCGTCGCGCCCCGGAGCGCAACCGAAGAGGCGCTCACCGCCATCTGGGCGGAGGTGCTCCAGCTCGACAAGGTCAGCGTCACCGCCAACTTCTTCTCGCTCGGCGGCCACTCGCTGCTCGCCACGCAGGTGGTCTCACGCGTGCGCAGGACGTTGGACGTGGAGCTGCCGCTTCGCGCCCTCTTCGAGACACCCACCATCGCCGCGCTCGCCACCCGTATCGGCGAGTCCGGAGGCACCTCTTCGCGTGCTCGCGCGCCCGCGCTCGTTCCGGTGCCGCGAACTGGCGAGCTGCCGTTGTCCTTCGCGCAGCAGCGCCTGTGGCTCATTGATCAGCTCGAGCCCGGAAGCTCCACGTACAACATCCCCCTCGCCCTGCTGCTGCAGGGGCCGCTCGATGTGGCCGCGCTGGAGAGGGCCTTCACGTCGCTCGTCGAGCGCCACGAGTCCCTTCGCACGACGTTCCTGACGCGCGACGGAGAGCCGTACCAGCACATCCACGCGCCCGCGCCGGTGAGGGTGTCGGTGAAGGAGCTTCAGTCCCTCGCAGAGGACACGAAGCTCGCCGAGGCCCGTCGACTTGTGAGCGAGGAGGCCGCGCGGCCCTTCGACCTGGAGCATGGCCCCATCTTCCGCGTGCTCCTGGTGCGGCTGGATGAGCAGCGCCACGTCCTGGTCGGAACGGTCCACCACATCGCGTCCGACGGCTGGTCCATGGGAGTCCTGCTCCGCGAGCTGGCGGAGTTCTATTCCGCGCACGCCACCGGGCAGACGCCCCGGATGGAAGCGCTTCCCGTGCAGTACGCGGACTACGCGGCGTGGCAGCGCTCGTGGCTGCGTGACGAGGCGTTGGAGCAGCAGCTCTCCTATTGGAAGCAGCAGCTCACGGGGGCGCCTCCCTTCCTGGAGCTGTCCACCGACCGTCCACGTCCGCCCGTCCAGTCGAATCGGGGCGGGTCCTTCCCCGTCCGGCTGCCTCGCTCCGTGAACGAGCGGTTCGTCGCGCTCTGCCAGCGCGAAGGCGTGACGCCGTTCATGGCGTTGCTCGCCGTCTGGCAGCTCCTGCTTTCTCGCTACTCGGGACAGGACGACATCTCCGTCGGCTCGCCCATCGCGGGACGCACGCGGTCGGAGACGGAGGGGCTCATCGGCTTCTTCGTGAACACGCTCGTGCTGCGCGCGCAGGTCCGACCGGGACTCCGGTTCCGCGAGCTGCTCGCACAGGTGAAGCGCACGACGCTCGCTGCCTACGAACATCAGGACGTCCCCTTCGAGAAGCTCGTCGAGGAGCTGAACCCGCAGCGCACGCTGAGTCACTCGCCGCTGTTCCAGGTGATGCTCGTCCTGCAGAACGCACCGACGACGAGCATGGAAGTGCCTGGGAGCACGGTGGAGACGTCACCGCTGCGCCTGGAGGCCTACGACTCGGGGGCGCCGAGCGCGAAGTTCGACCTCACCCTGACGCTGGGCGAGGGACTGGAAGGCGCGCTGGGCTACCGCACGGACCTGTTCGATGAGGCCACCATCGCCCGGATGGTCGAGCACTTCTCCACGCTGCTCGAAGCCGTCGTCACCACGCCGGAGTCGCGGCTCAGCGAGCTGCCGATGCTGCCGGCGGAGGAGCGCCGTCAGGTGCTCGTCGGGTGGAACAACACCCGCCGCGAGCTGCCCTGGACTGGCTCCTTCCACGAGCGCTTCGAGGCACAGGCCGCCCTCACGCCCGACGCCCTCGCCGTCCTCGACGACTCCTCCTCTCTCTCCTTCCTCCAGCTCAATCAGCGCTCAAACCAGCTCGCCCACCTGCTGCG
>NZ_JABXEM010000198.1:0-22588 GCF_013372595.1 Myxococcus sp. AM011 | reverse complement strand
AGCCGCCCCCGCCCGTGCGCGACGAGCAGGCCCCGCGCAACGGGACGCAGTCGCGCAACCCGCGCGTGGACACGCAGGCGCAGGGCAACGTGGAGCAGCCGCGCGGCAACCTGGTGAGTGGCCAGTCCAGCTTCGAGGCGGGTGGCGCTCGGGCCGAGGTGAACGGCAAGGGTCCTGGTGGCATCGACACCCGCGCCTACGCGCAGGGCCCGTCCTTCACTGCGGATGCCAAGGTGGACGCGGACGTGGGCCTGTCCGGCATCGACGTGAACCTCGCGGTGGACATCGACGCCACGGCGGTGGAAGCGGGCGCCGGGGCCTCCAAGACGGTGGACTTCGAGATCGCCGGCGAGAAGTACTCGGTGGAGTTGGACTTGGAGGCCATGGGCAAGATTGGCGCCGACGGCCACATCAACCTGGACCTGCACGTGGGCACGGACGGCAACCTGTCCATCAACGCCTCCGCGTCGGGTTTCGCGGGCGCCCAGGCGAGCCTCACCGGGTCCATCGAGCTGAAGCACGAGGGTGACACCCTGGCCTCCGCCAGCGTCACCGCCAGCGCCAGCGCGGGTGTGAGCGGCGACGCGCACGCCGACATCGGCCTGAACAACGGCAACCTGGAGTTCGACGTGGGCGTCGAGGCCACCGCGGGCCTGGGCCTGGGTGTGGACATCGAGGGTTCGGTCAACGCGGGCAACGTGCTGAAGGCCGTGGGTGAGACGGCGGTCGCCGCGGGTGGCGAGGTCCTGGAGAACGTGGCCGAGGGCGCCATCAACGCGGGTGGCGCGGTGGTGGACGCGGCCGGCGACGTCTTCTCCGGCGCGGTGAACAAGGGCAAGGACATCATCGAAGGCGTCGGCGACTTCTTCGGCCTGTAATGCGGAATCGGAGCATTCCGGCGATGCCTGGCCCCCCGGGGCTGGGCTAGAGTCGGCGACCCCATGGCCGTCTCCAAGCTGGCTACCTCCGCCGCGCGTTTGATGAAGCAGGGCCTCCTCAAGGAGGCGGCCCGCGAGTTCCAGCGCGCTCTCGAACAGGACCCCCAGGACGCGAGCGCGCTGCTCGGCCTCGCGCGCCTGCGCCTCGCGCAGCACGACGATGAGGGCGCGCGTGGCTTCCTGGACTCACTGCTCGCTCTACATCCCACGCACCCCGAGGCGCTCAGCCACCTGGCGCGGCTGAACGCCGAGAAGGGCGATGCGAGCGCGCTGGAGTTGCTCGCGACGCTCGCCGCGCAGCCGACCGCGGGCTTCTTCGAGGTCCTCAACTACGCACGAGGCCTGCTAGCGCACGAGAAGTACGCGCAGGCCATCAGCCCGCTGGAGCATGCGCTGGCGATGCAGCCGGGCAACGCGCAGACGCTCACGTACCTGGGCAAGGCGCAGCAGGGGACGGGCAACCTGGACGCGGCGCTGAAGGCCTACCAGGAAGCCGCCGAGGCGACTCGCACCGAGCACCTGCCCTTCCTGCTGGCCTCGCGTGTCCAGGTGCTCCAGGGCCAGATTGGCCCGGCGCTGGTGACGCTGCGACAGGCCATCCTCCGCAAGCCCACGGAGCCGTCGCTGTTCCGCGAGTTCGCGTCGCTGTGCCTCTTCGCGGGCGCGCCCGACGCGGCGATGCGCGCGGCCATCGAGCTGCGGCTGAAGCTGCCGGAGAGCGCGGACGCCATCTACCTGCACGGCCTGTCCGCCTTCGTCGCGGGCAAGGACGAGGACGCGGACCGCATCCTTCGCGAGGCGCTGGAGAAGGCCCCGGGCAACGCCCAGGTGCGCGTGGCGCTGGCGAAGGTCCGGCGCAGGCTCGGCGATGACGCGGAGGCGAAGAAGCTGCTGGAGGAGACGCTGACGTTCGCCCCGGGCGACGTGGGCGCCGCCACGGACCTCTCCGTGCTGCACCTGTCCAAGCCCGGTGGCGGCCACGCCGCCCGGAAGGTGCTCTCCGAGGCATTGAAGGCCCACCCGGACGACCCGGGCCTGCACCTCAACCTGGCGCTCGCGCTGTCGGACAGCGACGCGGCGACGGCGCTCACCCACGCCCGGCGCGCGCAGGCCAGCCAGGACAAGAACATCCGCGAGCAGGCGGATCGGCTCGTCACGGCGCTCGCGCCTCACTGAAACGACGCGCCCTGCGCGCCGCGGGACATCGCGGCGCCTGGGGTCGCTCCAGGGCGCGGGAGCAACCGATGCGCGACACGTCGCGCGGTCGCTTCGTGGCGCCAGGAAGCACTCCGCCCCATACAACCGGCGCGAGCCTCGTTGCTCGCGTCACCTGGCCCTGGTGAGGCCCAGCGCGCCGAGCACCTGTCCCTGGTGCAACCCCCGCGCACCGGGTACCTCGAGCCTGCCCTGGAGCAGCCCCAGCGCACCGAGCACCTCGACCTATCCCTGGAGCAGGCCCAGGGCGCCGAGCACCTCGGGGTACACCTTGCTGGCGAAGTAGCGTCCACCCGCGATGGTGAAGTGCACGCCGTCGCTCATGCGCAGCTTCATCGGCTTGCGGAAGCCCTCGACTCGCGCCTGGAGCAGCGCCTTGCCCTGGGCATCGGTGAAGTACTCGCGTGTGTCGACATAGCGCGCGTCCGCGCGGGAGCTGATGACCTCGCGCTGAAGTCCCCGGATGAGGCCCAGCTTCTGCTCGAAGCGCTTGCGCCCCGTCGCGGGCAGCTCCAACCAGACAATCTTCCGGCCCGGCGCGGCGATGACACTCGCGAAGGAGTCGACGCGTCGGCGGTACGCGTCCTCCCACTCCGGCTTGCCCCAGTGGACGGGCTTGCCGCCGCTGCGCTCCTGCAGGGACTGTCCATCATTGCCCCCCAGAATCACCACCACCACGTCGGGCTGGTGGCGCTTCACCTCCTCTTCGCCCACCTCCATCCAGTCGAAGAAGTCCGGGCGAGCCAGCCCCGTGGAGGACCGCGCGCGACGCGACGCGCGTATCTCCGGGTGCGCCTCCAGCCGGGCCAGCAGGTAGTCACCAAACCCCGTGGCGATGAGGCTGTCCCCCAGCAGCAACACGGAGCGCGGACGCTCCGCGGCGGGCGGCTCCGGAGTCACGGCCCCGGGAGGCGTCGGGAGCACGGGCGCCGCGCGCACGGCGTCGGCCACGGAGCCCGCGTCCTGTCCGGACGGATGAGCCCACGCGAACCCGGTGGAGAAGACGACGAGGACGACGAGCCAACGCGTGAAACGGTTCTGCATTCGGGGGCGCACGGTAGCGGCAGGCCGCCGTCAGGTACATCCCCCTTTGACTCCGTCCACCCCTGGACAGGAGCCTCGCGCCGCGTCAGGCCGCTGACGCACTCCGGGCGAATGACAGCCCCGCGAGCCACGGCCCCAACAACTCCGCGCACGCCTCCGGGTGGGTGAAGTACGGCACGTGTCCCGCGCCCCTCAAGAGGTGTCGAGGCGTCCCCGGCGGAAGCGACTCCACCAGCTTCTCCAACGTGGACGGCGGCACCAGCACGTCCCTGTCCCCCTGGATGCAGACACAGGAGACCTCCAGCCGACGCAGCTCCGGCGGAGGCGCTTCGCCGCGAATGGCCAGCGCGCGATGCCACGTGGTGCTGCGCTCCAGCGCGGTGGTGGGCACCACCTCTGGCACCCGCGCGAAGGGCACGGGCCGCCATGCCGCGAGCCCCGCCGCGACGACGCCGGGCCGGCCCCACAAGGCAATGGGCCCCATCATCCCGATGAGCAGTCCCCTCGCGCCCAGGTGCGCCGTGCGCGTGAAGGCCCCCAGAAAGGCCACGCCCCGCACCACCCCCGCCGCCGCGAGGTGCGCGGCCACCATGCCGCCGAACGAGCTGGCCACCACCGCGTCCATCTCTCCCGCGGCCCGCGACACCTGCCGCGCCAGGGCGCCCGCGCCCAGGGCCGCATGCGCCCCTTCCGGGTACTCGACGAGCACCGGGCGGGCCACCGGGGACAGCGCCTCCGCGAGCGCACGGAAGCCCGAGCCCCGGGCTCCCAGGCCAGGCAGCAGGAGCACCCTTGGCCCCTTGCCCTGCCCCATCTCCGTGAGTTGTACCTCCGCGCGCATGTCACTCCCTCGCCGTCGCCGCGGGGAACACCGTGGCGACGGCGGTTGTGCCCGGCTCCAGTCCTCCCGGGGCCTCCTGCCGGACGACACGCTCCAGCCCGAGGAAGGCGCGGGTGCGCTCATGTCGGGGCCGCTCCAACACCTGCGCGGGAGTGCCCTCCTCCAGGATGCGCCCCCCATGCAGCACCAGCATTCGCGAGCACAGCTCCCGCGCGAAGCGCATCTCGTGCGTCACCGTCACCAGGGCGAGTCCGTCGTCTCGCAGTCGTGACAGCAGCTCCACCAGCTCGCCCACCCGCTCGGGGTCCAGCGCGCTGGTGGGCTCGTCCAGCAGCAAGGCCTCGGGCTCCATCGCCAGCGCCCGGGCAATCGCCACCCGCTGTTGCTCGCCACCGGACAGCTCCGACGGGTAGGCCCCCTCGCGGTGGGACAGACCCACCTTCTCCAGAAGAGCACGCCCCAGCGCCATGGCCGCCTTCGCGTCCAGGCCCCTCACGTACCGGGGGGCCTCGGTGATGTTGCCCAGCGCGGTGCGGTGCGCGAACAGGTGCCACTGCTGGAAGACGAAGCCCACGCGACGACGGATGTTGGACACCTGCGTCCCCCGCGCTCGCAGCGCTCCGGGCTCCAGGACATCGCCCCCCACCCGGATGGAGCCTGAGTCGAAGGGCTCCAGTCCATTCAGGCAGCGCAACAGCGTGCTCTTGCCCCCTCCCGAGGGCCCAACCAGCGCCACCACCTCACCGGGGGCGAAGGACGCGTTGATGCCGTCCAGCACCGCGCGCCCGTCGTAGCGCTTGCACAGGTCCTTCACTTCAATCATCCGCGTTCCAACCTCGCTTCCAACCGCCTCGCCAGGAGCGCCAGAGGGTAGCTCATCGCCAGGTAGAGCGCCGCGCACAGCGCACCGGGCAACAACCAACCGCGAACATCCACCGCGGTAATCGTCATCCGTTTGGTGAGTTCGACAACGGAGATGACCGACACCAGGGAGCTGTCCTTCAAGAGCGCGATGAAGTCGTTGGTGGCGCTGGGCAGGGCCACGCGGAAGGCCTGGGGAAAGACGACCCGCCGCAGCGCCAGCGGCGTGGACATGCCCAGCGCGAGCGCCGCCTCCATCTGCCCGCGCGGCACCGCCAGCACTCCCGCCCGGTACACCTCCGCCTCGTAGGCCGCGTAGTTCAACCCCAGCCCCAGCACCGCGGCGCTGAGCGCGTCCAACCGCAGCACGCCCGCGAGGCCGTAGTAGAGGACATAGAGCTGGAGCAACACCGGCGTGCCGCGAAACAGCTCCACGTACACCGAGGCCAGCCGGCCCAGCCAGCGCGGGCCGAACAGTCGCGCGAGCGCCAGGCCCACGCCCAGCGGCACCGCGAGCGCCATGGCCAGCACGGAGACCACCAGCGTCACCAGCGCCGCCTGGAGGAACATCACCCACTGCGCCCAGCCCAGATGCGGCGTCTGCGTCTGCGCGAGCACCTCGCGCGTCTGCGCGTCGGACCACTCCACCATCCGCTGCTGGGCCGCGCTGTCGATGTTCCACCGCGCGAAGATCTGCCGCAGCTCACCCGAGCGGGCGATGTGCCCCAGCGCCACGTCCAGCGCCGCGCGCAGGTCCTCGTCCCCGGGCCGCACGGCAATCGCGTAGTAGCCCTCGCCCACGTCACCCACCACGCGCAGCACCGCGCGCGGCTGGCCGTAGCGCTGGGCGATGAGGTCATCCATCAGCACCGCGTCCACCCGCCCCTGCTCCAGGTCGATGTAGGGCTCCTCCACGCCCTCGTACGGCACCGCGTGGATGCCCTCGCGCTGGAGCAAATCCCACGCCTGGGAGTTGGCGAGCGTCCCCACGCGCCGGCCCCGCAGCGACGCCAGGCCCGTGACGGTGTCGTCGTCGCGCCGGGCCATCAGCCGGAGCTGGAAGATGAAGTACGGCCGCGTGAAGAGGATGCGACCGCTGCGCGCGGGCGTGATTTCGATGCCGTTGAGCGCCACATCGAACGAGCCGCGCTCCAATGAGGGAATCAGGCTGGACCAGTCGTTCTGCACGAAGCGGGCGCGCACCCCCAGCTCCCGCGCCAGCGCGTCCGCCAGCTCCACCTCGAACCCACGCATGCGTCCCGGTACGTCCGGGTCCTCCATGGCGTACGGCTCGCCCCCTTGCGCATCCGCGCCCCACCGCAGCTCGCCCGCCTTCCGCACCCGCTCCAGTCCCACCTCCCGCCGCTGGACACAGGAGGTCATCAGCACCGAGAGCGCCAGCAAGGCACCGGCACCGCGCCACACCCCACTCACATTCATTGCGAGGACTCCCACTCTGTAGCAGGTGCAGGCCTGACCCAGTATTCAGGTCCTGACACTTTCTCCGGGACTGCGTACTAGAGTGCCGCGGCAGAGGAGCCAAGGCGTCATGGAAGCATACAAGGTGCTGGTGGTGGACGACGAGCCGCAGGTGGCGCACGCCTTGAGGCGGCTGCTGCGGCGCGAGGGTTTCGACGTCCAGCTCGCGTTCAACGGAGAAGAAGCGCTCGAGCGGCTCAAGACCTTCAGCCCGGACATCGTCCTGACGGACTTCCGGATGCCGGGGATGACGGGCAGCGAGCTGTTGCAGCGAATCAAACGCAGCCACCCGCTCGCGCTGCGGCTCATCATCTCCGGCTACGCCGACTTCAAGTCGGTGGTCGCCTCGGTGAACGAAGGCGAAATCTGTCGCTTCATCAGCAAGCCGTGGGACGACGCGGAGCTGGTGACGTACCTGTCCGGCCTGTTGCGCCACCGCGAGACGCTCGCCCAGCTCTACGCGCCGTTCCGCGCCGCGCACCAGGGTGTCAGCGCGGAGGTGAGCCCCACGGACGCGGCGCTCGTGCTGAAGGTGCAGGTGGCCGACCCCGCGTTCCCCGCGGACCAGGCCGTCAAAATCATCGAGCGCTTCGCGGGCCTGCTGGCGGATGACAGCCTGAAGGTCGTCGGGGGCCTGCTGGAGCGCTTCGGCGGGCGGCTGTCCTTCGTCGCGGAGGTGGGCGGGCCGCAGCGGCTGCGGTTGGAGCTGCCGGTGCGCGCGGAGCCGAATCCCGCCATCCGACAGGGGGTGGGCGAGGCATGACTCCGCCTCCGTCCACGGAAGCCCCGGAGACGGACATCGACGCGGACTGGGTGAACAGCCGCCTCAAGCGGTTCACCCTGCTGGCGTGCCTCCTCATCCACGGCCTGCTCGTCGCCAGCCTCTGGGGACAGTGGACCCACATCGTCCTGGTGACGGTGGGCTTCGTGGTGGTGACGTCGGCCAACCTGGTGTTCGCGCGGGATTTCTTCTCGCGCCACACCCGCCTCGTGGAGGCCGTGCGCTTCACGATGAACATGCTGGCCACCGTCTTCTACGGTATGGCGAGCGACTGGGCCCTGCCCGTCTGGCTGTACCTGCCGCTCAACGCGCTGTGGGTGGACTACTTCGCGGACTCGAGCGCGCGACCGCGGCTGATGCTGCTGCTGGTGCTCGTTTCGGGCGCGGCGCTGGTGGACGGGTGTCCGCCGTTCCTCCCCGCCTGCTTCGTGCTGCTGTCGCTGCTCACGTACTTCATCTCCGAGGGACGGGTGTTCCTCACGCACCATGCCCTGCGGGGACTGGCCCGCCAGCACGAGGAACTGGCGCAGGCGCACGCGCAGCTGGAGCTGGCCCACCGCCGCGCGCGTGAGCAGGAGCGGCTGTCCAGCCTGGGCATGCTGGCGGCGGGCGTGGCGCACGAAATCAACAACCCCATGAGCTACGTGAAGAGCAATGTGAACGCGTTGCTCATGGACCTGCGCGCCCTGAAGCAACTGCCGCCGGAGCTGACCGAATACGTGGACGACGTGCTGCCCGCCACCGCGGATGGCATCCGCCGCGTCGTCGCCATCGTCGCGGACCTGCGGCGCTTCGCGCGTGGGGACCCGGGGGCGCTGGAGGAGTACGACCTCAACGAGGAGATCGCCGTCGCGCTGCGCATCACCCGCACCCAGGTGCAGGCCCATTGCGAGGTGGAGGTGACGCTGGCGGACCTGCCGCGCCTCCTGGGGCGCCCCGGTCAGCTCGCGCAGGTGGTGGTGAACCTGCTCATGAACGCGGCGCAGGCCATGCCCGGTGGAGGCCGCATCCACCTGTCCACGCGCATGGAGGCCGACGACGCGGTGCTGTGCGTGCGCGACTCGGGCGCCGGAATGACGCCCGACGTGCAGGCCCGGCTCTTCCAGCCCTTCTTCACCACCAAACCCGCGGGCGAAGGCACGGGCATGGGGCTGGCCGTGGTGCACGGCATCATCACCTCGCACCAGGGCCGCATCGACGTGGAGAGCTCCCCCGAGGGCGGCACCTGCTTCACCGTCCGCCTGCCGCGAATCCCCCCGCTGGACCTGGAACTCCCCGGGGGGCCGTTGCCCTCCACCTCGACGACGAAGTCCCGCTCGGACGCGGCCTGAAGCGCCGGGGCCGGACTTCAGCGCTTCAGCGCGGCGTCGATGTGCCCGGTGAAGACGTCCAGCGACTGGGCCCCCGTCACCCCGGTGCCGTTGATGAAGAACGTGGGCGTGCCGGCGATGCCTCGGCGCTGCGCCTCCACGAGGTCGGCCTCCACGTAGTTGTCCCAGGCCTTGGTGTCGAGCGACTTGCGGAAGCGCTCCAGGTCGAGCCCCAGCCCCTTCGCGTACTTCTCCAGCGAGGCCCGGTCCAACGCGCGCTGGTTGTCGAAGAGCACGTCGTGCATCTCCCAGAACTTGCCCTGCTCGTGCGCCGCCATCGCCGCGATGGCCGCCTTCTTCGCGTCCGCGTGGGAGGGCAGCGGCATGTGCCGGAAGACGATGCGAATCTTGTCGCCATACCGCTCGCGCAGGCCCTCGACGACCGACGCGCCCCGCTCACAGAAGGGGCACTCGAAGTCGGACCACACCTCCACCGTCACCGCCGCCTTCTGGGGCCCCAGCGCCGGAGCCTCCGCGCGCGGCGTGGCGGCGATGAGCTTCTGGGTGCCTCGGGAGGCCTGGGGCTGCTTGTCGCAGTCGGGCTTGGGCTCGTCACCGGCGAGGGCGGGCTGGAACGAAGACAACACGACAGCGGCCGCGATGAACGCGGAGACCCGGGACTTCATGGGAGGACCTCGTTGGATGTGGATGGGTTACGACGGATAGTGACGGCCGGGCCGCGCGAGTTTCAGCGGCGTGTTATTTGCCGCGCACCATGTCCACCGAGCGCCTCTATTTCGATGACCCGTTCCTCCACCGCTTCACCGCGCGTGTCGTGGCCCACGGCACGTGGAACGGAGCGCCCTCCGTGGTGCTGGACCGCACCGCCTTCTATCCGGAGGCCGGCGGGCAGATGGCCGATTACGGCGTGCTCGGAGGCCGGGCCGTGCGCGACGTGCAGGTGGACGACGCGGGCACCGTGCACCACCTGCTGGACGTCGCGGACACGAAGCCCCTGCCCGCTCCCGGCGAGGCGCTCGAGGGCCTGGTGGACGCGGAGCGACGCCGCGCTCACATGTCGCTGCACACCGGCCAGCACATGCTGTCGCGCGCGCTCTTGGACATCGCGGGCGCGGCCACCGTGTCCTCGCGACTGGGCGCCACGTGCACCATCGACACGGACCAGGACACGCTGGACGAAGAGCGCGTGGCCCAGGCCGAGGCGCACGTCAACGCCATCATCGACGCCGACCTCCCCATCCGCGCCTTCTTCCCCACGCCCGAGGAGCTGGCCGCGCTGCCCCTGCGCCGCGCGCCCAAGGTGACGGACAACATCCGCGTCATCCAGATGGGTGACTTCGACGTGTCCCCCTGCGGTGGCACCCACTGCACGCGCACCGGACAGGTGGGCATGGTGCGGGTGCTGGGCGTGGAGCGCTACAAGGGCAAGGGCCGCGTCCTCTTCTCCGCGGGCCCGCGCGCGAGGCGCGAGCTGTGGGAAGAAGCGGGCACGCTGCGCGCCATGGGACGGGCCTTCACGTGCGGCCCCGCGGAGGTGCCCACCGTGGTGGAGAAGCTGCGCCGCGAGCTGACCGAGGCCCGCGAGGCCCTGGGCGCCGCCCGCGCGCGCCTGGCCGAGCACACCGCCGTGGAGCTCGCCGCCCAGCTCGATGCGTCGACTGACAAACACCTCGTCGCCGTGCTGGACGGCGCCGGCCCCGAGCAACTGCGCGCCGTGGCCACCCGCCTCACCTCCCGCCCCGACGCGGTGGTGTTCCTCGCCGGCCGCACCGCAGACGGCCTCGCGGTCCTCATCTCCCGGGGCGCCTCCTCCTCGTTCGGCTGCGGTGCCTTCCTGAAGCGTGCCGCCGAGGCCGCCGGGGGCCGGGGCGGAGGACGTCCCGAGCACGCCGAGGGCCGCCTCCCCGCCACCACCGACTGGCCCGCAATCGTCGCATCCTGTCGAAACTGACCCAGGTGGGCCTACCCATACCCACCCGCAACGCGTAGCGTCTCCAGCGCACCACCGAAGGGAAATCCCCGCCCACGTTCAATCGAGCGGAGGGGGCGCTCCACCGGTGGAACGACATGAGAAGATGGGTGTAGGGGTTCGCGCCACGATGGACGACGGGCAGCACCGACAGTTCGATGCGTTCGCTCGCTCGCGACGGCCGGGACTGCTGCGTCTTGCCCGGCGCCTGTGCTCCGGGGGTGGAATCGACCCTGAAGACCTGGTGCAGGAGACGCTCGAGCGCGCCTACCGGAACTTCGACCGGTTGGTGGCGGAGAACCCGGGCGCGGTGAGCGTGTGGCTGAGCACGACGCTGAGCAATCGCTTCCTGGACCATTGTCGGCGCAGACGCACGGAGGTGTTGGGGGCGCCGTCGTTGCGCGTGGTGCAGGACCAGGAGGTGTCCGGGGAGCCGGTGCCGCTGGAGCAATGGGAGCAAGTCACGCGGGCCGACTTCCAACGCGCCATCGAGCAGCTCCGGCCGCCGCATCTGCGAGAGGCGTACCGGCTGCATGTGGCCGGACTTCGATATCGGGCCATCGCGAAGCAGTTGGATGCACCCGAGGGAACGGTGGGGCGGTGGCTCAGCGAGGCGCGGCAGGCTCTGCGGGGGCTGCTGGCTCCCGGCGCCGCCTCGAGTGAGGGCAGGGCCAGACCATGAATGAGTTGTGCGACAGACTGGAGATCTTCATCGACGGCGAGCTGGCGCCGGTGGACGCGGAGAACTTCCGCCACCACCTGACCCGCTGCCACCCGTGCGAGGCACGGATGAAGGAACTGCTCGCCCTGGAGCTGCTCGCGGACGACGCGCTGCACGACGCGTCCGGTGACACCCTCGCCTTCGTTCCGCCTCCGCCCCTGCTCAAGCGGCGAAGGACCTGGATGATGGTGTTGCCGCTGGCGCTGGCCGCGGGCCTGGCGGCGTGGGTGCTCGTGACGCGGTCGGCTTCGTCGGCGGACTCTTCCGAGCTGTGGTTGGGTCAGACGCCCGGGCGCACGCTGGAGGCCCGGTTGACCCATCCGAGCGCGGACAGGCACCGTCCCTACGAGGTGATGCGCAGCGGTGGCGACAAGCCCCGCGCGCTGTCGCTGAGGGAGCTGGCGAAGCTGGAGGAGGCCGGAGACGAGCGGGGCATCGCGTCCGCGTATCTCTTGCGTGGAGACCCGGCCCAGGCCGGTGCCTTCCTGGACAAGCTGGAGACGTCGCCGGACCTGGACTCGGACCGCGCCGCCCTCGCGCTCCAGCGGGGCGCCCCGGAAGAGGCCCTGACGCTGGCGGACCGCGCGCTGAAGCAGCGGCCCCAGCACGCGCAGGCCCTGTGGAACCGGGGGCTGGCGCTCAAGGCCCTGGGCCTGTCGCTGCAGGCCGCGGAGGCCTTCGACCAGGTGGCCGCGCTGAAGGAGCCGGGCTGGAGCGAGGAGGCCTCACAGCGCGCCGCGGAGCTGCGGAACCTGGAAGGCGAGCAGCGCAAGGGCTGGAAGGGCGCGAAGCAGCACTGCGATGACATGGTGGCCGGAGGCGACGTGCTCTCCCCCTCCGAGGTGGAGCGCTACCCGGGCCTGTCCCGGCTGTGCTTCTACGACGCCGTGCGCACCGCCTCCTCCGCCGAGCGCGTGGAGGCGCTGCGCCCGCTCGCGCTCCAGTTGGACCGGCTGGACGGGGGCACGCATCTGGAGGACTCCCTGCGCCGCGCCGCCCGGGGGGACTTCGGCGTGCGCGGGCCGCTGGCGAAGCAGTACGTCCTCCTGACGCGCGGCGAGCTGGCGCCTCCCGCGCTGGACACCCTGATTGAGAAGCTTCGCGAGGCGCGGCAGGAGGACCTCCTGCTGGGCGCGATGCTCTTCTTGAAGGACTCGCGTCGACACGAAGCCGAGTACCGCGCGCTCGCGCTGGCCACGAAGGACCCCTGGTTCGCACTGCTTGCCGAGGAGCGGCAGGCTCGGGGGGATCTTCAACAAGGCCAGGCGGCTCGTGCCCGCATCCGGCTGACGCAGGCGCTGGGCGCGTCCTGTGGCGGTTCGACGCGGAGAATCAACTATCGCTGCCTGGAGCTGCAGCGCACCCTCGCCCTGGTGGAGACGGACCAGCATCGTCCCGTGGAGGCGCGCACGCAGGCCCTGGCGGCGATTGAAAACGCCCGCTCCGGCCGGGAGTGGACCAAGGAGCTGCGGCTCATCCAGGAGCTGGGCCAGGTGGCCCGCTTCCATGGAGATTTGTCGCTGGCCCGCGCGTACATGGAGGAGGCCATCCTGCGAATCCCCGAGCGCTGCCAGGACCACGAGCTCTCCTATACGAACCTCGCGCTCGCGTACTACCGCACGCTCGACTTCGCCGGAGCCCGCGAGCAGTTGGACCGCGCGGCGAAGTGCGGCCAGCCGCCGTCGCTGGTGCGCGCCTTCGTCATCGCCGACCTGGCCCACACGCACGCGCGCCGCGACGACGATGGCGCCCTGTTGATGCGAGGCCTGGAGGCCCTGCGCGCGTCTCCCTCGCGCGAGGCGACCGGGGATGGCTCGCTGCTGCGCCACATCGAAGGACGCTTCGTCATCGAGCAGGACCGGCGTCGGGGGCAGGCGCTCCTGCGTCAGGCCATCGACGAGGCGACACCGAAGCTGGGCACTGACGTCAACGCCCGCAAGGCGCGCACCTACAGCTTCACGTCGCTCATCCTGGATGCCGTGCGCTACGGCGAGCAGGAGAAGGCGCTCGCGCTGTTCGCGGAAGAGCGCGCGCTGACGCTTCCGGAGCGCTGCACGCTGGGCATCACCGTGGACGACGAGCGCACGGCCCTGGTGGCGCGCGACTCGACGGGTCGCCTCTTGAGCCACTACGACGCGGACCGCCGCCAGCGGCTGGAGGGCGTGGAGGGCCTGGTGCCGGAGAAGTTCGTGGAGTCCCTGCGGCCCTGCGTCAGCGTGGACGTGCTGGCGCGGCCTCCCTTGCTCGGCAAGCCGGGCCTGCTGCCGCCCGAACTGGCGTGGGCCTACCGGGTGGCACCGCCGCCCCCGGAGCAGCCCTCCCGGCCTCCATCTCGACTGGTGGTGGCGGACGTGAATGCCCCGAGCGAGCTGCACCTGCCCTCGCTTCGCGCGTGGAGCCCGCCGGCGGTGGAGGACGAGAGCCTCTCCACCTTGCGCGGCGCTTCGGCCACCCCGGCGCATGTGCTGCAGGCGATGCAGGAGGCCACCGAGGTGCAGATTCACGCGCACGGCATCGTCGACCCGAGCGTGGCGGATGGTTCCCTGCTGGTGCTGTCTCCGGAGGAGAAGAGCGGCCGCTACGCGCTGACGGCCACGGACATCCAGGGCGAGAAGCTCCTGGGAAGGCCCGTCGTGTTGCTCGCCGCCTGCCACGCCGCGCACAGCACGGCGTACTTCCATGAAACGTTTGGCCTGCCCGTGGCGTTCATCGAAGCCGGCGCGCGGGCCGTGCTCGCCGCCACGCAGGAGATTCCCGACAGCGAGGCGTCGGCCTTCTTCGAGCCCGTGCTGGCGCGCATTCGCGAGGGCATTCCCGCCGCGCTCGTGCTGCGCGACGCGCGTCAGGATTGGCTTCGCAGTCGCGGGAGCGCCTGGGTCCGCCAGGTGCTCCTCTTCGAGTAGTCCGTCTCACCCAGACCCGAGTTCCCCACCACCATGAAGAAAAGTCTCCTGCTGGTTTCCCTGCTGCTGGGTGTCGTGGCCTGTCGCCGTGTCGACACGATTCCGACGACGCAGCAGATTCAGAGCAAGGCGCCCAAGGGCGCGCTCGTCCGCGTCGTCCTGAGGGACCGCGTCAATCCCCAGCGCGTCACCACCTATACGGTGGACGTGAGTCGCAACGAAATCGTCGACACCCAGGACCGGGCGCCCTCCGCGACGCGCGGTGCGCAGGAGACCTCGTCTTCCGAGGAAGGGACGACGTCGGCGATGCAGCAGCAGAACCCGGCGCCCACGCCCAGGATTTCGGCCACCGCCGAGTTCCTCACCGACTGCAAACCGAAGGATGAAAAGGAGGGCTGCCGCAACGTGGCGGACCTCAATGATGGAGACCCGCGCGGTTCGTCGGGCGGCGGCGGAGACCCCACCGGCCACCAGAGCCTCCAAGGTCGCATCCTGCGGCTGGCGGCGTTGATCTACTGGTCCTCGCTCGAGGTGGGCATCCCCACCTACAACAAGACGCTGCAGGCGCCGCCCGTCGACGGGCCCGTCCAGCGCTAGCCCCGAGCCCTTGAGCTCCAGGAGGCCCTGGCACCGCGAAGAGGCGGTGTCGGGGCCTTCGTCGTTTCAGGCCGGCTTGCCGCCCGTGTCCCCGGTGGGCGACAGCCCGGCGAGCGTCTCCACGTAGGAGGTGGCCACGCGCAGGAAGCGCGCGCCTCGGACGCCGGTGAGGTACTGGCGCTTCATCGCGCGCGTGGCACCCACGTAGAACATGGCGCGGCGGATGCGCTCGTTCTCCCGGGCGTTGCGCTCCTTGGCGCCGGCCATCCAGTGCTCCACGGTGTCCAGTGCGTCCAGGCCCGCGAAGAAGACGATGGGGCACTCGTGGCCCTTGCAGGAGAACACGGTGGTGGCGCGCACATGGTCCACGCCGCTCACCCGGAAGTCCGTCACGTCGCGGCCTCCCTTGCCACCGTAGGCGTGCGCGGGCACCCCCGCGCGGTTGAGCGCGTCCGTGTACTGCGACGGCATCACGGGCGCGACGATGAGGATGTCGCCGGGATGGACGCTCTCGTCGCGAATGAGGCGGGCCACTTCCTTCGCCACCTGCCGGGCCTCGCTGGCGCCGGAGGCGAAGCCGCGCACCTGGGGCAGCACGCCGCCGCGCTCGGTGGACTGCACGCGGTACAGACCCTCCAGCGTCTCCTCGGGCAGCCACAGGAGCCCCTCACGGGCCAGCTCTCCCGCCTTCATGTACTCGCGCATGCCGGGGTCGCTGGTGGCGTGCTGGCGCAGCGGGTCCAGCACCACGTTGAAGGCCACGTCGAGGATGTCGCGGGTGGCGCGGAAGGTCTCCTTGAGGACGCGGGTGCGGCCCCGGAAGGACAGCCCCTCCGGGAGCTGCTCCTTGAGGGAGTCGATGGGCACCTGGCCGTAGACGTTCTGCGAGTCGTCCATGAACAACTGGAGGCAGCGCACCTCGCGTCCGTCGGTGAGCACGTGCGGACGCACCAGCGCGTGGAGCATCGCCAGCGCGCGAGCGTCCATGTCCTGTGCCTCGTCCACGAAGACGCCGTCGAAGGACTCGGGCTCCACGCGGCGCAGCGCGCCCACGTGCTTCACCGTCACCCGGGCTCGCAGCTCGCGCGCACGCTGACGGCCGGCGCGCTGGACAATCGCCTCCACCAGCAGCTTGTCCACCAGCGGCGCGAGCGCGCGGTTGAAGAAGGACACGAGCACCCGCGTGTCCTCGTGCTCCAGCAGGTAGCGCGCCACCCAGTGGGCCAGGACAAACGTCTTGCCGCTGCCGGCCACGCCTCGCACCAGGTGATGGCCGTCGTCGAAGCGGCGCTCGAAGAGGGACACCTGCTCTTGAGTGAAGAGGGGCCGCGTGGGACGCGCGCCCTCGATTTCGCCGCCCAGGGTGGCAGGGGCGCTCGGAGGCGGTGGGGGCGGAGGCTGCGCGGGTTGCTGCGGCATGGGCAGCGGCTCCAGACGAAGCGGCGTGCCGGGGAGGACCTTCAGGCGCGGCAGCAGCGACAGGAAGCGCTGTGGAATCGTCGCGCCCCGGGCCTCGTCTCGGGAGGCGAGCACCAGCAGGTAGTCGCGCGCGCGACTGGCGGCCACGTTGAGCATGGGCACCAGCGTGTGCGGTGGGAAGGGCCGGCCTCCGGCCACGGTGTCCACGAGCACGACGTCGTACTGGGTGCCCTGCTGGCGGTGGATGGTGGACGCGCTGAAGGCATCACCGCGAAACCCTGCGGACGTGCCCAGCCTGCGAATGAGGGCGGCCTGGGCGCGGTAGGGCGTGACGCACAGGACGCTGAGGCCCGCGCGCACGGCCTCGCGGGCGAGCGACACGGCCAGCTCGGCGGACAGCTCTCGCTGGTAGCCGGAGCCCGTCTCACCTCTTCCGTGGGTGAGGCGCTTCGCGTCGCGACTGAGGCCATCGAGAACCACCCAGCCGGCGCGCGTCTCCGCGAAGGCGGGCACGGGCGGGGCCTTCTGTGCGCGGGCCTTGACGATGTCGCCGTCCTCCAGCGCGCCGCCGTAGCAGAAGTGGCTCACCACGCGGGCGATGTCCGGGTGCATGCGGTGCTGGGTGCGCAGCAGCAGGACGTCCGGGCGCGCGGCGTCCTTCACCGCGTCTTCCAGATGGGACAGGCCACTGGCACGCAGCCACTTCTGGGTGCCACGTCCAGCGCCCTCGGCCGCTCGCGACACGGGGCCAATCTGCTTCGGGTCTCCGGCGAGCGTCACCCGCTCGGCCAGCGGCGCCATCAACGCCGTGGCGGCGCGAGTCACCATGCCGGCCTCGTCGACGACGAGTCGCGCGAAGGTGCTCTTGCCTTCCAGCTCCGACACCAGGCGCAGGGCGCGGTGAACGGTGAGGACCATGAGCGGGCAGTCGCCCTTCTCCGCTTCCTTGAGCGTGGGGTCCTTCATCTTCCCGCGCAGGCCGCGCAGCTCCGCCTGGAGCTTGGCGAGTTCGTGCGCGGGGCCGCCTCGCACGCGCTGGAGGTACAGCTCGCGCTCGCGCTCCTCGATGCTCGCGCGCAGCTTGCCGCCCTTGGTGTCCTCGAGCGTGACGGTGGGCAACTTCGCGAGAGCGTCACTGGCGCCGGTGCCGCCCCGGAAGATGCTGCGCGCCAGGGGGCGCAGGGGGATGGGCTCGCGTTCCAGGAGCGCGCTGACACGCAACACCAGTTCGTCCGCGGCGCGGTTGGTGGGTGCGACGGCGAGGATGCGCTCACCGGGGAAGGAGCGCAGGGCGCGGGCGATGAGGTCCGCGATGGCCGTCGTCTTGCCCGTGCCGGGAGGGCCCCAGATGCAGCCCCAGGGCTGCGCCCACAGGCGATCCGCGGGCATGAGCTCCGCGTGCTGGGGGCGAGCCTCGGCGGCGGGCTCCTCACCGCTGGCGCGACGCAGGGCCTGGGTGAGCGCGGGCTGTCGTTCCTCGTAGGCCGAGGCGGCCGTGCAGAGCGCCTCCGCGAAGTCATAGGGCCGGTAGCACCAGCGCTCGGCGGAGAGGGCGCGGCGGTCCACGTCGTCGCCGTGGTCGGGGGCGGCGAAGACGCGGCCGGATTCGAAGTCGAGGTGGACGACGTCGCCGCCGAAGACGCACTCCTCACCGAGGAAGCCGAGCAGCGCGCCACCGGACCAGTCCGGGTCCGCTGCGGGAATGGGAACCAGGGAGATGACACCGGGGCCCTGGAGGCTGACCTGACGGACGTCCTGGAGCAGCTTCGCCCGGTACTGGCTGCGCTCGGACAGGAGCGCGTCGCTCAGGTCATCGGGGAGATAGGCGGGTGGGCGCCAGGCTTCGCGGCGTTTGCCGGTCGCCACGGCGGCCTGCATGACCTCGCGCTCGGACGTGGTGACGTCGGAGGGCGCGGCCACATCGCGGGCGGTCGGCTCATCGGGCGCAGCGGACTCGGCGCGGGGCGAGGAGGGCTTAGGGCTCCGGCCTTTCGAGCGGGAGAGGGCCAGCAGCGGATTGGGCGACCGGGGGATGTCCTCCGTCGGGTCCGGAGCGGAGGGAGTCGCGGGTGCGTCGTCCGCCGAGTCCGCGTGGGCGGGCGGGCGCGTGGAGGCGTTGGAGCGCGAAGACTGAGGCGGGACGGGAGCATCGTCGTACTCGACGTGAAGCTCTCGGACGGAGTCTCCCTCTTGCGGCGCGGGGCGCCCTTCGGAGACTTCGTTGTGCGTCCGGTGCGTCATGGCGGCGGGCCCGGGCCCCTCGGGCCGAGCCGGGTACGGGCGCGCGAAGGTAGGGGAGGCATGGATCCGCGTCAACGCGCCCACGCCCCCACATCCCTGGCGTCAGTCGAGGAAGCGCCGCCACCAGCGACGGACTTCCTCCTCGGAATACGCCGGTTCGGAGTCATACCCGATCCAGACCGTTGCATGCCCCGGAAGGAACTCCTCCAGCCAGGGCTCCAGGACTCGCGCCAGCTCACGATAGGCGGGGAGGTTGTCGCCGACAGAGAGGTCTCCGGCTTCGGGCCACGCACCGAGCGTCACCACGGCATTACCCGAAGTGCCCACGTCTTGAACGGTGGTCCCCGGTGAATGGAGTCGGGCTCGCAAGCTCGCCTGGCCCCCCAGGGACTCGAGCAGCGAGGGGCCCAGGAAGTTCAGCCAGTGGACGCCATCGACCCTCTCTCCCAAGGAATGGTGCTTGGCAACTCCGGGCACATCCACTCCGGGGTAGCGGGCGAGTTCCTCCTTCAGTCGGGGAAGGGCATGCCAGCGGGCCGTATGGAGAGCCAGCGCAAGCCCCGCATGACCGGAGGAGAGCGGCAGGCCAGAGGCCATCTCCATCGCCAGTTCTCTCACGTGCCCGGGGCCATGGGCCTCGACGTATTCGGTGGGAAACGTGGCCTGCAGGAGACTGACGCCTGTCCTGGAAGGCGCGCGAGAGGGGAGGCGCGCCTGATACCAGAACAGATACCCGTTGTCGTCAGACTGGCCTCCGCCAGTCAGGAGCACGGAACGGTCCGTCAGTGTCTTGCTCATCTGTCGGAAGAACGGATCGCTCTCGGGGACGTCTTCGAAAAACCACCTCGAAGGGCTCGGACGTAGCGAGGCCCGAACGATTTCCCATTCCTCGGAATTGAGGCGAATGGATTCACCATCCTCCCATGACTGGGTCAGTCCTTCGGCGCCCTCCCCCACGGCTCGCCGATAGACTCCGAGAGCATGTTCGATACCAGCAGCGAGCTCCTGATGGTCATGTGGCATGTAATACGCGATGCGCAGCACGTCCCGAACCACCAGTCGCTCGCCATCGGGACGTTGGGAGAAACGGCGGATGCGAGGGAAGCGCTCACTCTGGGCTGACATGGCTGACCCCAAGTTGAGGTGTGACGATGGACGGAGTGCAAGGCCGACCTAGCTTCTTGTACCGGCTCAATTGCTCCAGTGTGCCGTCGTTCGCAAGGGGGTTGCTCTTGCCGGCAACCGAGCACGGGAACTTGAAGTCGTAGACGCACTGGACCCGGTTGGGGTCTCGCGAGAAGTGGACCACGATGTCTGGCTTGAGCGAATCCTCCCAAACCCGGGTGAGGACATACCGTCCCGTCCTCGGGTCGGGCCCGTAGCGCGGCTCTATAGAGACGTTATCGGGGAAGAGCCGCACCAGCTCTCGCTTCACGCACGCAAAAGCCACCTCGTGCTTCAGTATTCCCAACTCCATGCGGCGCCTGACCTTATTGCCCTTTCCATCGTATCCGACCACGCGTTCACACTCCGCATCATCGGGCCTCTTCCCAAGCCCGTACTCGCGTTCATTGACCTCCCGGTCCGCCTCCTTCGCACACTGGACCAGAAGCTGTTCCACGCGCGCCAGCTCGGCGGACTCCAGCACTCGAAACACGGCGCTGACGCCCCGAGCCACCCCCACCGCACGCGGGAGCGCGGGCATGATGGCCTCACTCCCACGTTGCGTGTAGCAGGCGGGGTTCTTCCCACAAGAGTTCGAGACCGTATCCAGGCCCTGCTCGTAACGAGCGGGAGTCCCCGGACTCGACTCACCCGGGCCGGGCCAGGGCCCCGGCGTCGTCGCACACGCCACCGGCAGCAGAAACCCCAGGAACCACCACTTCACCACCCAGGAGCCCTTCCGCCTTAACGGCATATCCATGAATTCCAGGATACCGCCTCCAGCCCCCACTCCGGCCGGCCAGTCGCCCACGGGCCAGGATGGCGAGGTGGGCACGAGGCCCTCTTGGGTGTACACCCCCGCTCCCGCCCTGTTTGCTTCGTGGCGCGGGGGGTGTTTAGGAGAGATGCCCCCGAAGCAGCCGCCCCACCGCCATGGCCCTTCCGACCCGCTACGCCCATCCCTTCCTGCCCATCACCCGCGCCGACATGCAGGCGCGTGGCTGGGAGCAGTGCGACATCATCATCGTGACGGGAGACGCGTACGTGGACCACGCGGCCTTCGGCCCGGTGCTCATCGCCCGCTTCCTGGAGGGCCGAGGCTTCAAGGTGGGCATCATCCCCCAGCCTGACTGGCACTCGGCCGAGCCCTTCAAGGCCCTGGGGCCTCCGCGCATGTTCTTCGGGGTCGCCGCCGGCAACCTCGACTCCATGCTCAACCGGCTCACGGCGCAGAAGAAGAACCGCTCCGAGGACCAGTACAGCCCCGGTGGGCGCACCAACTGCCGGCCGGACCGCGCCACCATCGTCTACGCCCAGCGCTGCCGCGAGGCCTACCCCGACGTCCCCATCATCCTCGGCGGCATCGAAGCCAGCCTCCGCCGCATCGCCCACTTCGACTACTGGAGCGAGAAGGTCCGCCGCTCCATCCTCTTCGACGCCAAGGCGGACCTGCTCGTCTTCGGCATGGGCGAGCGCCCCATCATGGAAGTCGCCGACCGCATGCGGAACGGCGAGCGCATCGAGGACATCCGCGACGTGCGCGGCACCGCGTACCTCATCAACGACGAACAGATGCGCGTCCACGAGGCCGACCCGGCCAGACGCGCCGCGGACCGCAAGACGGTCGTCCTGCCGCCCTACGAGTCCGTCGTCGCCGACAAGCGGGCCTTCGCGGTCATGAGCCGCGACTTCCAGATGGAGACCAACCCGGGCAACGCGCGTCCCCTCGCGCAGCGCCACGGCAACCGCGCCATCTTCATGAACGCGCCCGCGCTCCCGCTGGAGGACGGCGTGGGCAACCCCGCCACCGGTGAGAAGACCGTGGCCATGGACGAGCTGTACGACTTGCCCTTCAACCGCGTCCCCCACCCCATCTACAAGGACGAGGGCATCCCCGCCTACGAGACGGTGAAGCACTCCATCGTCCTCATGCGCGGCTGCTTCGGCGGCTGCACCTTCTGCTCCATCACCGAGCACGAAGGCCGCGTCATCCAGAGTCGCTCGGCGGAGAGCGTGCTGCGCGAGGTCCGCGCGCTGCGGCGCATGGGCGACTTCCGCGGAACCGTCACCGACCTCGGCGGCCCCACCGCCAACATGTACAAGCTCAAGTGCAAGAGCGAGGACATCGAGAAGCGCTGCCGCAAGCTGTCCTGCGTGCACCCGGGCGTCTGTGAAAACCTCCAGACGGACCACGGCCCGCTCATCAGCCTGATGAAGGACGTGCGCCAGGAGGAAGGCGTCAAGCACGTCTTCATCGCCAGCGGCGTCCGCTACGATTTGGCCGAGCGCTCGCCCGAGTACGTGAAGGAGCTGGCGGCGCACCACGTCGGCGGGCAGCTCTCCGTGGCGCCCGAGCACGTGTCCCCGCGCGTGCTGGAGAAGATGAAGAAGCCCGGCATCGAGAGCTTCGAGCGCTTCCAGGCCATGTTCGCCTGTGCCAGCGAGGAGGCCGGCAAGGAGCAGTACGACATCCCCTACTTCATCAGCGGCCACCCCGGCTCCACGCTGGAAGACATGGTGGAACTGGCGCTGTGGCTGAAGAAGAACGGGAAGCGGCCTCGTCAGGTGCAGGACTTCATCCCCACCCCGATGGCCATGGCCACCGCCATGTACTTCACCGGAATCGACCCGCTGAAGATGGAGCCCGTCTACACGGCCCAGGGCCTGCGCGAGAAGCGGCTCCAGAAGGCGCTCCTGCTCTACTGGAACCCCGAGCACTGGCCCCTGGCGCGCGAGGCGCTGAAGCAGGCCGGCCGCGCGGACCTCATCGGCCGGGGACCGCAGGCGCTCGTGCCGCCGGAGACTCCCGCCGAGGCCGCTCGACGTCAGCGCACCGAGGAACGCGACGCGGACGACGCACCGCGTGAGCCGCGCCCCTCCGCCCAGCCCCGCGCCAGTGGACCCCGAGGTGCGGGGCGACAGGGCTCGCGCCCGCGCTGAGCTTCATCACCAGCACCGCGCGGTGCCTTGAATAAACCGCGCGGCGCTTCGTCGGGGGCGACATGCTCCCCATGCTCGCCCTGCTGCTGCTGGCCTCCGCGCCTACCAAGCCTCGCGTCGTCGAGGAGCTCCCCACCCCACCCC
>NZ_JABXEM010000197.1:0-22744 GCF_013372595.1 Myxococcus sp. AM011 | reverse complement strand
GCCCACCATGCCCCCGGGCTCCACCCAGCGACTGGGCCTGGGCGTGGAGGAGTCCATCAAGATCGCGCGCAACACGCGCTTCGACGAAGCCACCGGCGGCATCTTCGGTGGATCGACGATGCTGACCCACCACGTCTCGGTGGAGCTGGCCAACCGGATGTCCAACCGGATTCTCGTCGAGGTGTGCGAGCGCGTGCCCGCCGTCCCCTCGGGGTTCGAGAAGGACATCAAGGTGGAGGAGACGGAGGTCGCGCCGGTCTGGCAGAAACGCACGCCTTTGCCAGGAGAAGTCCCGGTCGAGGGCGAGCGCGCGTGGCGCGTGGTGCTCCAGCCGGGTGAAGCGCAGACGCTCAAGGCGACGTGGACCGTGAAGATTCCCGCCAGCAAGATGCTCGGCGGGGGAAACCGGAGGACCTGATGAGCACGCCCCTCACCCTGCCGGTCGTCAAAGTCACGGTCCTGGAAGATCGCGCGCTCGTCGAGCGCCGAGGTGAAGTCCCGCTGGTGCCCGGAGCCCAGCGCCTGGTCATCGCGGGGCTGTCCCCGCTGGCGGTGGACCGCTCGCTCCAGGCGAAGCTGGCCGGCGGCACCGTGTCCCAGGCGCGCGTCCGGCGCGCGAAGAAGCCCCAGCCTCCCGAAGCCCGGCGCGAGCACGCCACCGAGTTGGGGCGGCGCGTGGCAAATCTGGAGACACAGGAGCGGCAGGCTCGCGCGGACCGCGAGCGGCAGAGCACGCGGCACGGACTGCTCACCACCGCGCACGCGGACGTGTACCGCGCCATCTCCGAGCAGGCCGGTGGCGGCAACACCCGGGCCGAGGAATGGAAGCAGCAGCTCGACACCGTGCGCCGGGAGCTGGACGCCTCCGAAGAGGCCCTGCGCCTCGCGCTGCGGGACGAGCAGCGCCTGCACCAACAACTCGAGGAGGCCCGGCGCGCGCTGTCCGGGACGCAGCAGGCGGAGGCGAAGCTCGACGTCCATGCCGAGCTGGAGGTGGGCCACCCCGCGGGCGGCACGGCGCTGTTGTCCATCACCTACCTGGTGCCCTGCGCGGCCTGGCGCCCGGCCTACCGGGCGACGCTGGAGTCGTCCACCACCGGCACGGCGCCGACGGTGCAGTTGGAGTGCGAGGCCGTGGTGTGGCAGCGCACGGAGGAGGACTGGAAGGACGTGGAGCTGGCGTTCTCCACCGCGCGCCCCACGCTGGGGGCCACGCCGCCCCGGCTGGAGACGGACTGGCTCTTCCTGCGGGACAAGACGGAGCGCGAGAAGCAGGTCGTGGAGGTGGCCATCCGCGAGGAGGTCATCCAGACGACGGGCGAAGGCGCGGCGGCGAAGCGTGATGACGGTCTGCCGGGCATGGACGACGGCGGCGAGGCGTTGACGCTCGCGGCGGCCCATCGCACCACGGTGCCTTCGGACGGTGAGCCGCACCGCGTGCCCATGTTCCACTTCACCGCGCCCGCGGCGTCCGAGCTGCTGGTGTGCCCGGAGCTGTCACCGCTGGCGCATCGCGTGGCCCGGTTCGACAACGTGGGCCCGGCGGTGCTGCTCGCGGGTCCCGTGGACCTGGTGCGGGCGAGTGGCTATGTGGGCCGCTCGCAGCTGCGCTTCACGGGCAAGGGCGAGCGCGTGCGGCTGGGTTTCGGCAGCGAGGACTCGCTCCGGGTGGCTCGGCAGACGGACCTCCAGGAGGAGACGGGCCGCCTGACGGGACGCAAGGTGAAGACGCACCACGTGAAGATGTTCCTCTCCAACATGAGTGCCCACCCCGCGGCGGTGGCGCTGGAGGAGCGGATTCCCGTGTCCGAGGTGGAGTCGGTGGAGGTGACGCTCCTGAAGGACTCCACGAAGCCCGCGCCCACGCGCGTCAGTTCAGAAGGCATCGCCCGCTTCGAGCTGACGGCGCCGCCGCGTTCCCAGCAGGAGCTGACCCTGGTCTATACGGTGAGCAGCGCCTCGAAGGTCGCGGGGCTGTAGAGGAGGCTCGTCATGCGCACGCTGTTCGGCATCGGAATGTTGCTCACCCTGGGCCCGGCCTTCGTGGCCGGGGCCTCCGTTCCGCCGGAGCCCGCCGATTCAGGCATGGCGCAGCGGCCCCCACAGCTCTCGGTGGAGTTCGGGGGCTCGTGGGGGCGGATGCAGCACCCGACGGCCTACATGCTCGACTGGCGGAACGAGACGAGCACGCTGGGTTCTCGCGCCAGCGCGACGCGCCTGTCGGGTGGGTTGCACTTCAACATGGTGAGGAGCTCGGGCCGGAGCGACTGGTGGTGGACCAACGGCGTGGACTGGCACCTGACGGGGGATGACCTGCAGATCCTCTCGGTGAGGCCGGGGTTCGAGAAGCGCTTCGCGCTGACGGGCAAGTTGCTGCTGGGCCTCAACCTCTTCGGCGCCGCGTCCGAGGTCAGCCTCGCGTCTGGACGGATGTTCGCGACGGTGCCCCCCGACGGTGCGACGAATCCGGACCCTGGCTCGGCGTTCTTTCAGCGGCGCGTCCGGAAATGGCTCTTCGGCGGAGGCGGCTCGGCGGCGCTCCACTACCAGCTCAGCCGCTGGGTCCACACCCGAGTCAACGTGGGCTACACGCAGTACGTGAAGCAGGCGCAGAGCTTCGGCATGGTGGAGGACTCAGCCCCCGACACGTTCTCCGTGTCCCTCAGTGGCCCCTGGGCCGCCGCGTACGTGGGCGTCGACCTCTGAGTCAGTGCTGCACGACGGCGACGTAGTTGCCGTAGCGCGTCTGGATTTCGGAGACGTACTTCACGGGCTCGGAGCCCCGGCAGTAGCCGTGTCGCGCGCGGCGGTAGTGCTGGGGCTTCTCCAAGAGGAGCATCGCCTTCTCCACGTTGCCGAACCAGCGGTTGGGGTCCAGCCCCTGCTCCTGCGCCAGCCGCCGCGCGTCCAGCACATGGCCGAGCCCCGCGTTGTAGGAGGCCAGCGCGAAGCGCAGTCGTTGCTTGAAGGGAATCTCCGGGGCGATGCGGCCAATGAGCTGGTGCATGTACTTCACCCCGGCGTGGATGCCCTGCTCCGGGTCCTCCAGCTTGCGAAAGCCCAGCTCCTTGCCCGTGCCGGGCATCACCTGGAAGAGGCCCTGCGCGCCGACCCAGCTCTGTGCCCGTGGGTCGAACCGGCTCTCCTGGAACATCTGCGCCACCATCAGCCGCCAGTCCAGGCCGTAGCGCTGCGAGTAGGATTGCACCAGCACGTCATAGGGCGAGATGGCACCGGTGAGCGCCGCCGCTTCCGTCGTCGCGGGCGCCTCGCTCCGGTGGCCCTCGAAGTAGCGACGGCGGGCCAGGTTGTACTCGGTGCCCCGGTAGGTCTTCTTCACGAAGCCGTCGAGGAAGGCTAGCAACTTCACGTTCCGCGGGCGCACGGCGAAGGCGATGCCGTACTGGCCCTCTGGTCCCACGCGAGGGCCCTCCCCTGGCAGCGTCAACGCGGCCTCCACGTCATCGCGGTACACGCGCTCGGCGGCGAGGATGTGGCTGTCCGTCACGGTGTAGGGAATCTCTCCGCGCGCCACCTGGTCGATGAGGGTCTCCGCGTCCTGGTCCTCGGGCGCCTCCACGACGGTGAAGCCGTGCACCGTCGACGCGGCCGTGAGCGTGGCGAAGTGGCTGGACGAGCGCCGGACATGGACCACAGCGCCCTTCAAGTCCGTCACGGAGGCGGGCTTCGGTGCGCCCACGCGCTGCACGATGACTTCATCCACGAAGAGATAGGGGCGACTGAAGGCCACCTCGCGCTGCCGCTCCGCCGTGACGGTGAACGCGGCGGCAATCACATCGCCCCTGCCCTCCTTCAGCCAGGTGAGGAGCTCGTCGTACGAAGGAGGCACCACCACCTCCAGGCGCACCTTGAGTGCCTCGGCGGCGAGCTTGGCCATCGCGTAGTCGAAGCCGGCCTGTTCGCCTCGGTGCAGGTAGTAGGTGACGGGACTGTTGCGCGTGAGGACACGCAGCACGCCCCGCTTGCGGATGGCGTCGAGGTCCCCCGTGAACAGTTGCTCCCGGTGGTCGGTGAGTGCGCGCTCCACGAGGAAGGCATCCAGGGCGCCACGCAGCGCGGGGTTCTCGGGTCGCACGGCCCAGGCGAGGGCGCGCTTCTCCGCGATGGGGAAGAGCGCCTCCACGTCCGGGTTGTAGGTCTGGATTGCGGCGAGCAGGTGACTGTCCACGACGGTGAGCGGGACTTCTCCTCGGGACACCTTCCACGCCAGCTCCTCGGAGTCGATGCTCTCGGGCACGGGCTCGATGGTGAGGCCGGGGGCCTTCTCCTTCGCGAGCGCGGCGAGAGATGTGGCGAAGGTGGAGCTGGCGCGCACGTGCACGGTACGCGCCGAGAGTTCCTCCGGCTTGCGTGGCAGCCCTGCCGAGCCCCGCTTGCCCACGACGACTTCGCTCACCAGGGCCAGGGGACGGGTGAAGGCCAGCTCGGTGGAGCGCTCGGGTGTCACCGTCAGGTCCGCGGCGATGACGTCTCCGTGCCCTTCTCGCAGTGCGGGGATGAGCTGGTCGAAGCGCTCCACGGCGACGAACTCGGCGGTCAGCGAGTGCTGCGCGGCGAAGCGCTCCAGCATCGCGCGGTCCTGCGAGCGGGGCGTGCCCTGACGCGGCAGGAAGTCTTCATCGGTGCCTTCCACGAGGATGCGGAGGACGCCGCGCTTGCGCAGCGCGGGGAGGTCTCCGGTGAAGGGAGGCTCGGGAGGCTTCGTGGGCTCGGCGGCGACCTGAGCCACCTCGGCGGGGAGCGGCAGGGCCTGCTCGGGGAAGGGAGGGTCCTCTGGCTCCACGGCGGCGACAGGTGGGGGCGGCGCTGGCGGCGGAGTGGGCAGCTCCTGCTTGCACGCGAGGACACTCACGAACAGCGCGGCGACGAGCACACCTCGCGACACACCTTGGGACTGACGAGCCGAAGACT
This sequence comes from Myxococcus sp. AM011, assembly GCF_013372595.1. Taxonomy (NCBI): domain Bacteria; kingdom Pseudomonadati; phylum Myxococcota; class Myxococcia; order Myxococcales; family Myxococcaceae; genus Myxococcus; species Myxococcus sp. AM011. The sequence continues at coordinate 17,812 of NZ_JABXEM010000197.1, read as the reverse complement.
TCATGGGTGCTTCCCCCTCCTCCGGACCGTGCCCGACGTCGCGGACCTGGCCCCTCGCCCTCCGTCTAGCCGAGGTGAGGGGTGAAATCACGCGCCCCTCCGAAATGCGCACCGGGAGGCACCGCGGCCCCACCTGGAGTACGGGAGTCCGAGGGGCGCCTGGGTGTAGCGTGAAGGGAAGCATGAAGACGAAGAGCTCGCCGCCCATCGCCCTGCTCGGAGGGCGCAAGACGCTCCCGCTCATCGAGACGTACTTCGAGCTGAACCACCTGAAGCAGCTCTTCCGCCAGGGGTGGCTGCGGGTGGGGATTGCACAGGAGCGGTGTGAGAGCGTGGCCGAGCACTCGCTGTTCGTCGCGCTGCTCTCGCTGTTCATCGTGGACAGTCACTTCCCGGAAGCGGACGCGGGACGGGCGATGCGCATCGCGCTGCTGCATGACCTGGGCGAGGCGTACGTGGGCGACCTCACGCCGCATGACGGGGTGGGACGCGAGGACAAGCACGCGATGGAGCGCCGCGCGATGGAGCAGCTCGTGGGCAAGCTGCCACGTGGCGCGGAGTACCTGGCGCTGTGGGACGAGTACGAGCAGGGAAGCTCGTTCGAGGGACAGCTGGTGCGCCAGGTGGACCGCTTGGAGATGGGCCTCCAGGCGTGTGTCTACGAGTACCAGGGTGCTGGAGATCTCTCTGAGTTCTTCGCGTCGGTGGCGAAGGCGCTGGAGGCCCCGGAGCTGCGCGCGGTGCTCGCGGAGCTGGAGGCGCTGAGGCCCGACTGAGTCGGTGGCGCGAGGTTCAGCCGAACCAGCGACCGGACTCGGGGGCGAAGACGTGGACGCGCTCGGCGAGCGTGGATGGGAGGCGCTCGCGAATCAAGGCGTGCACTTCCTGCGGACCGAGGGACTGGCTGAAGTGCATGAGGACGAGGGCTTCGTTGTGGAAGCGGTCGGCCTGCGCGATGAGCTCGTCGAGGTGGAGATGGGCGCGGTCTCTGGCGTCCTGCACGGGGCGCTTCGGGTCGACGAAGGTGGCTTCGAGGATGAGGACGCGTGAGTCGAACAGGGACGGCTCGGTCTCCAGCACGCGAGCGAGTGTGTCGGTCGCGTAGGCCAGCTCCAGGTGGTCGACCTCGATGAGGAGGTTCTCGCCGGCCCTGCGGCGCTGGGCGATCTCCTGGGGCGGCAGACCGAGGAACTCGGGGCGCAGCTTGGAGACGCGGCGGATGAACTGGTAGCCGAGCGAAGGGACGGGATGGTGCGTGCGGAAGGCGCGGACGTGAAGGCCCTGCCCGAGCGGCTGGATATCCCCGGGGAGCATGGGGACGGTCCGCACATCCATGTCCGTGTGATGGAGGCGGGTGAGCACGCCGAGGGCCTCGTGGACGGGGGCCTCGATTTCCGCGGGGAGGTAGACGGTGGGAGCGCCCTTCCCCAGGAGGCGACGGATGCCGAGCAACGAGCCGAGGCCGCTGGCGTGGTCGGGATGGGCGTGACTGAGGAAGATGCGGTCGGAGCCCGCGAAGGAGCGGATGGGGATACCCGCGTCGAGCACCACGTCCAATTCGGGGACCTGGAGGGAGGTGTAGACGCCGCCGACGGAGATGCCTCGGACGGTATAGGGGCCTGCCTGGACCTCGGTGAGCATCGCCGTGTTTATGGCGTGACTGGGGCCCTGGTCGCAACCCACCGTGGGGTACGAGTGCCAGCTGCATGCATGATGCGCGTGGAACGAGGACTCCGGATGGAACGAGACTGGCGGCGCCTGTGGGTGACGGGATGGGCGATGTTCCTCGCTGCCTGCGCGGGGACACCGGAGCGCGCATCGACGGGGCGCTACGCGTTCGATTCGGCGTCCAATAGTTGCCGACACAGGCCGGAGCTGTGCGTACGCGCCGCAGGGGAGGAAGCCGTCATCCCTCCTGTCCGGCCGATTCAAGCCATGGTGTCCGCTACTCGGACCGCAGTTGCTGCGCTTCGGGTTCTGGACTCCGCCACCCAGGCGATCATCGAGGAGCGCCTCAAGGAGTGCGCCGACCAGGCTCGCTCCTCCGTGCTGATCGACAAATGGGCTGGTCGAAGCCCCACGCCTGTGGAATGCAGCGCTATCGTGACGGATGCCAGCTCAGGGCGCCGACTCACACTCGCCATGCACCTCGGATGTCTCATGCACCGAGCAGCCCTGGTCTGTACCCACGAAGCCCTTGAAGAACTCAGACCCGGGCGATTCAGCCTGGAGCAACGCTTTCGGTTCGATGGCGATACGGGCATCCTCCAGCAGATCAGTGAAGGGGATGCACGACTCCTCCTGCGCCTTGGCTGTGGGGAGGAACTGAAGGGTACGCTGGTCCCTGATGTGATCATCCATGAGGGAGATCCGCTGGTGGCCTCGGCCGTCTACGACTTCAAGTTTCCGTGCGTCAACACCGACCGCGCTCCTTCATGGAGGCGGTACGAGGAAGGGCCTCATCAAGGACTCGATCAACAGTTGCTCTATGAACGCGCCCTGGGCACTCGCGTGGTCCGGCGCGTCGTCCCGCGAATTGGAGTCGTCCGGTGACTGAGCACTACCCACGGATTCGCCAGCAGGCCGCGAACGGTGCGCTACTGCTCCGCGAGAGCCTGAGCGTCTGCCTCTACATTCCAGGTGGGCACTTGGACCTCCGTCAGCGGGTGCTTCTTGCAATGAAGCACTTCGTCGAGGCTGTCGGTCCCGAGGCACTCGGGCTGTACGCATCTTCAGAGGGTGAATGGTGCCCTCTCGATTCCGCCGGGTGGGACCATGTCCGAGCGGGGCTTCTGCAAGCCAGTTGCCCCATGATTCAACTGAGGAGCCAATCGCCCGAGGACGGTTACGGTTTCGACTTCCTCGGCAAGCCTGAGGCGCCGACACCTTTCACGCGTTCGCAGGACGCCATGAGCGCGATTCGGTTCTTGCTACCGACTGAATTCCTCGATGCGCATGGGCCCGAGTCAATGCGAAAGCTCGCTTTGGACCTGGCGACAAACCTGCCCTTCTCTTCCGGACACGCAGGACTCGCTTTCGATGGTGAGTTCGACGTCGTGGGTGTTGCTCCCGAGGTCCGGGCCCTCTGCTTTCGCTATCCAGGCCTGGACCTGCTCTCACTGAATCATGTCTCCTGGGATATCGGCCTCCGCGTGCGAGGACCCGCATGGCTCACCTTCCTCGGACAGCCGGCACTCGCGGGGCTCGGCGGCGTATCAGCACTCCGAGAACAACTCCGTGCCCCAGGCACCACCGCCGAGGCCTTGCCCGGAGATCGCGCCGTCATCACCCTGGGCCCTTGGCCCGAAGCCGGTGACACCCTCCTAGGCGACGCCCTCCCATCCTACCGCGAGCTGGCCCGCGTCCTGGAACCGTGGCTCTTTCGCGAGCAACACCCCTATATCGAGGTCCTCTCCGAGGACGAACTGCTTCGCTGGGAGCGCCGCTTCCTCGATTGAGGCACGAAGGGTGACCATTTCACTCGACACGCAAACTCCAATATTTGAGACCCAGAGTGGGACCTGGATTCCATCCGCGACACCATGGCGAGAAGAACGAGGGTCGAGGATGGAGCGAATCTGGCGTCGGCTGTGGGTGACGGGATGGACGGTGTTCCTCGCGGCCTGCGCGGGGACACCGGAGCGTGCGTCGACGGGGCGCTATGCGTTCGACTCGGCGTCCAATAGTTGCCGACACAGGCCGGAGCTGTGCGTACGCGCCGCAGGGGAGGAAGCCGTCATCCCTCCTGTCCGGCCGATTCAAGCCATGGTGTCCGCTACTCGGACCGCAGTTGCTGCGCTTCGGGTTCTGGACTCCGCCACCCAGGCGATCATCGAGGAGCGCCTCAAGGAGTGCGCCGACCAGGCTCGCTCCTCCGTGCTGATCGAACACCTGGGTGGACGGGTACCGACCCGTGGAGAGTGCAATGAGTCGCGCATCGATGACGCGTCCAACCGCAGGATGACCCTGGCGATGCAGCTCGGGTGCCTCATGCATCGCGTGGCACTCGACTGTAGTGAAGCGGCCCTTGAGAAAATCATCCCTGGGGGCTTCAGCCGCGAGCAGCGCTACCGTTACGACAGTTCGCGAGGAACTCTCTCAATGGTCAGCGAGGAAGAGACCCGAGGCCTCCTCAAGTCGGGCTGTGGCGAGGAGCTGAAAGGAACACTGGTTCCCGATCTCGTCATCCACAATGGAAATCCGCTTGACGCCCACGTCATCTACGACTTCAAGTTTCCATGCATCGCAACGGACGTGACACCATGGCGCAAGTACCCGGCGGGCCATGCCTACGGAGGCATGACCCAGAAGGCGATCTATCGGGAAGCGCTTGGTGCTCCTGCGTTACGAGTCCTTCCACAATGGGGAGTCCTGCCATGAGCGATCACTACCCTCGGATTCGCCTCACGTATGGCGAGCTCCTTCTGGTGCGCGAAGGGTTGAGCTTCGTATTCTTCATGGACCGCCCTCACCAGGAAGTCGCTCAAGCGGTCGTCACGGCAATGGAGACGTATCTGCACGCAGTCGGTCCTGGCGCCATCGGAAGGTATGCCAGCGAGGATGGCGAATGGATCGACCTGACAGAACAGGAGCGGTCGGGCATCCGCGCGGAGCTTCTCGAACAAAAATCGCCGCTACTCCTGCTGCACGATGCTGAAGACTCTCGCTATCAGTATCGGTTTGAGTATTTCGGCAAAGCGCACGATGCAGCGATATCCCCCAAACGACGAGACCCTGTCTGCGCGGTGCGCTGCTGGCTTCCGACAGAATACCTGGAGCAGCACGGCCCCACCGAGGTGCGTGAACTGGCACTCAAGATCGCGAGCCTCCTGCCATTCTGCTCGGGGCACGTAGGCCTCGCCTTCAATGGCGAACTGGACGTCGTCGGGATGATGGCCGAGGTCCGCAAGGTGTGCTTTCGCTACCCAGGGTTGGACCTCCTCGAACTGGAGCACGTCTCCTGGGAGATTGGCACCCGCGTGCGAGGACCCGCATGGCTCACCTTCCTCGGACAGCCGGCACTCGCGGGCCTCGGCGGTGTGTCAGCACTCCGAGAGAAGCTCCACTCTCCAGGCACCACCGTCGAGGCCCTTCCTGGAGACAGCGCCGTCATCACCCTGGGCTCCTGGCCCGAGGCCGGTGACACCGTGAGCGGCAACACCCTGCCCTCCTACCGCGAGCTGGCCCGCGTCCTGGAGCCCGTGCTCTTTCGCGAACAGCATGCCTACAGCCTCGGACTCTCCGAGGAGGAATTGCTTCGCTGGGAGCGTCGCTTCCTCGATTGAGGCACGCCGAACTCACGTGTCGAAACGGAAGGTCGTCTCCATGGCGGAGGCTCGCGTCTCGAACTTCTGGCAGAACGCGTTGAGCTCCTCGTAGGAGGTCATCGGGAGGACCTCCCGGAACTCCAGGTGCCTCACGAGGCAGAAGAGCGTGACCTCCAGGAAGCTCAGGTCCCGATTCGACGGAAGCGTGGCGAGCACCGTCGTCGCGTTCTGCTCCAGCCACGCCATCATGTTGGTCAGCCCCGTTCGCATCTTCGACTGATGGGCACTCTCTGCCGTGCCCCCCAGCTTGGACATGATCAACGTCACCTCCGTCGACATGGCCTGAAGGACGAGTTCCTGCGCATTCGCGAGCACCGGCGCCTCCAGTTCCTCGGGCCAGACCACGTGGGGCGTGAGGCTCGACATGCGGCGGAGTTCGCGACAGACGTTGAGCGCCCCGAACCAGACACCTCGGGGCGTCTGCAGGACTGGAATCCGCAGTGCGGGGTTGCCACCGTAGTCCTCTGGATTCGAGGACAGGAGGTCTCGCAGGACGCGGAAGGAGTAGTCGACGCGCAGCTCCGCGGCGAAGATCCGCGCGATGCGGGTGAAGTGAGAACTCGAGCGACCCACGATGACAGGCGTGGTGACGTCTTCGCGTGCGACAGACATTGCGTGTTCCTCCGTTCAGGTCGACGACGTGCCACGCACCGGCAACCCGAGGACAGCCCGCACCTCGGCGGTGGTACGCCCCGCCCAATACCGACGGTGGTTCTCCGCCGTCGCGAAGCTGCGCGTCTCCATCCGGTCCACGTAGAGCGTCCCGTCCAGGTGGTCCAGCTCATGCTGGAGAATGCGCGCGTACCACCCCGTCGCCCGAATCGTCACCGGATTGCCCTGCTCGTCCAGGGCGTCCACCCGCACACCGCGCGCCCGAGCCACGAGCGCCGCGAAGCCCGTGACACTCAAGCAGCCCTCATGGAACTCGGCGGGCGTCGCGTCCTCCACCGTCAGCTTCGGATTGATGAGCACGTGGAACGGAACCGGCGTCCGCTCCCTCGCCGACAAGTCCTCGGGCGACACCCCTGCCTGGTATTCGGCCCGGTCCTCGATGACCACCAACCGCAGGCCCACTCCCACCTGTGGCGCCGCGAGCCCCACGCCCGGCGCGTCCCGCATCGTGTCGCGCATCAACACGATGAGCCGCTGAATCTCGGGACCGCCAATCTCCTCCGGCGTCAGGTCTCGCGCCTTCTGCCGAAGCACGGGTTCTCCTGCCTGGACGATCTTGAGCACCATGCCGCAAGCGTATCAGGGCCCCTCGCGCCAACGCCGCGCGAAAGAGCAACCTGTCGCCCATCAACCCACCGCATTCCCAGGCACCCAAGGCGCCCCGCGTCACGCATCGAAGCGTTCTGCACCGCACGCCTTTCGCCAGACTTGGAGGAAGGCGGAGGCAATCCCGCGGCCTCCCTTTCGTAGGGGCTCACGACCTCGGGTTGGAAGACAGGTAGACTTTCGAGGCCAGAGGGCCGGCTCTGGAGTCATCCACCGCGGCATGGGTGGGCCTTCCACGCGTTCGTGGAGTCGCAATGCGGCGGTTTCGACGCTTCGGGTGGGCCGCGCTGGCCTCACTCGCCATCCATGCGGCCCTTCTCGTCCTGCTCTGGGACGGGACGCCGGCGGTGCGTCCGCGACCTGCGCTCCCTCGACCCGCCCCCTTGTTCGTGGAGGTCGTCACTTCGCCACGGTCCGAACCTTCCTCGGCCCCACGGCCCACGACACAGCCACCGCCTCCCACACCACCGCAGCGGCCCTCCGTTCCGCTGGCGAGGCCGCCTCCTCCTCGACGAACCGAACCAGCCCCGCGAGTGCCGGCGGCCCAGCCCCCTACGGAACCCGCGACCCCGCCCGCGCCAGACGCCGTGGCCTCGACTGCACCCACGGAGCCCGACCCGCGACACGCGGACACTCCCATGGGCCTGCTCGCGGGGGAGGCCACGCCACTCGGGCCTCGCCAACCGCGAGACCACCTCTTCCCCCTGCCCTCCGCGCTCACTCCCCGAGGAGACTCCCGGCCTTCTGGCCTCCCCATCCAGAGCGGACGCACGCTGCGCCCAGGAGACGTGGGCCCATCCCAGGAAGCCCTCATGGCCGAGGAGCGCGGTCGCGTCGGGGAACGCGTGCAAGGCGTCATCGACGACCAGAAGGCCAGCCTGCGCGTGGCCAATGGGTTGATCGACCCGTACTTCAGCCGGCTGCGCGAGGCGCTCGAGAAGGGCCTCGAGAACGCGCCGGTGTTCCCAGGCACGAGCCTGCTCAATCAGGTCAAGACGTCCTGGGCCGCGCAGTCGAAGAACTACGGCGCCACGGGCAGCCCGGGAGGCCCCATCCCCAATGCGCCCACCGGCTCCGAGCAACTCCAAGCCCTCCAGAACCGCTCGGGCGACGGCTCCGGCGACTACTCCATGAATCAGTTGAGGGGTCGCGTCCAGGCGGGCGACGAGTTGCAGAAGCTCGCGGGCGGTGGAGGGGCGAAGCTCATCGTCACCTTGGAGTTGCACCAGGACACGGATGGCACGCTGCGCGACGCGAAGCTCGTGACGTTGAGCGGCAATCCAGCATACGACGCCTTTGTGCTGAACGCCGTGCCGTCCTCGCTCGCGAAGCTCGGCGCACCCCCTGATGGGGCGCGAGGCGTGCAGGCCACGGGCATCCACACGCTCTGGTCCGTGGAGGGGCGCGTCGTCTACTTCCGCAAGCTCAAGGAGCTCAAGGGGCAGGACAGCCTCTACGTCGCGACGGCGGTGGCCGCGGGAATGCTCGCGGGCCGCTTCGAGGAGACCACGGGCGAAATCGAGGTCGTCGACTTCCGCAACCCGCGCTTCGTCTGTCAGCCCAGGCTCCTGAGGGTCTACTGACCCACCGGCCCCCCATTGGCTCGGCTCGGGTTGGGGGGCTAGGCTGGCCGCCATGGCTCGCCGCAAGAAGGCCGATGAGATGGCCGCTCGCGTCCGCAATCTGATTGCAATGGACGCCGCCGGCATCATGCGCCGGCTGGAAGCTCGACGTGACGAGATGTTCGCCCTCTTCTCGCGCCTGCGCAGTCGAGAGCCGTTGCTCGACACCATCGCCTCGCGCTACGCCGACGGCGCGTTCGAGAACCTCATCCACCTGCCGGAGCAGGAACAGGCCGTGGTGGACCGGTACTACAGCAACCTGGACGAGCTGCGCTGGTACTTCACCTACACCGAGGACATGCCCGGCACCGCGCAGGTGAACTTCATCAAGCTGCACAAGCGGCTGGAGGAGGCCTACCGGGTGCTCGTGGTGACGCTCGGCCCGCCCGCTTCCGCCGATGGCGCCCGGGTGGTGGACGTCGAGGTCCTCAGCCGTGAGGACAAGGAGAGCGTGCCGGAGAAGACCCTGGTGCGCCGCACGCTGCCCAGGCAGCGCCGCGCGTCACCTGGCTGAAAGCTCCACGCCTGGGGCCCATCCGGCGGCAAGCGCCGTTACGTAGTCCCGCGCCCAAAGCAGGGGGGCATCCATCGTAGCGACACCCGTCCACCCAACGCAGGACCGGGTCTCCACGAAATAGAACCAAGCGAACTGGCCGTCCCGAGTTGGCGGATTCCCCTTCACCAGACAAGCCCGTACGATGCCGGGCAGGTCTGAGAAGGAAGGCCGCATGGCAAAGGTGGGGGAGCCAGGACCGCAGCCACGGCGTACCTCGGGTTGGCAACTGGCGCTGGTCGCGCTGGCTCTTGCCATCTTCGCGACCAACGTCCTCGTGCCCGGCGCCATCGTTGGCATTGGATTCACGGGCCTCATGGGGCTCACGGGCGCAGCCACGGTCCTGCAACGGATGGGTGCGCTCACCTCAGGCGTGTTCGAAGGCGCGGCCCAGTTGTCCGTCATCTTCCTCTCGATGGCCTTGATTGCATTCACGGCCGTCACCGCCTGGAATGGATACCAGCGGATGACGGGGCAAGCCGGTCGTCCTCGCTTGCTGCTCCGGTGGCCCTGGCTCCTGCTGGGACTGCTTCTGTTCCTCGCGTGCCAGTGGACCCTTCCAGACGGAAACGAACGCAGCGCCCTGCCCGTGCTGCCTGGCGCGTTGGTCATCGCATTCTCCGTCTGGGCTGTCCTCTCCATCAGCGTGCTGCTCATTCGGATGAGCGTGGGAGTCCTTCGTCTCTCCTGGCGCCTCGCGAAGGCCTCGCCATTCGGCGCCGGAGTGCTGACCCTGGGGGCGCTCGCGGCGACGGCCTTGGTGCTGGTCGTGGTTCCTCTCGCCAAAGCCCTCGCGTCCAGTTCCCGAACCATCGCGAACGCCCAGCCCGCGCCCTGCGACTCGGCCTCCTGGGAATGCTCGAGACAGGCGCTCCTGGGCGCGGGAGCCCGCAGGACCGGCGCGCTCCCAGCCACCTACAACAGCCCAGGCGAAGTATCCGTTGCCCACCTGGGGGCCCTGGGGGCCGCGCCCTCGAGCAACATGCACGCCTGTCTGGAAACGCAATTCCAGCAACAGGAGATGATGGCCAAGGCCCATCGAATCGCGCGGAGCATCGTCACGAACAGCGCCGACGCGGAGGACCTCGTCCAGGCCATCCTCTTGAACATCTGCATGAGGAGGGAGCCGCCCCTGGATTTCGAGCCCTACTTCCTCCGCGCGGTCGACTACGGGGCGCGGAGACGGTTCAGCCAGGTGAGCAAGGCCTGCGCACTGGAGTCACTGCCCGAGCCCGCCTGCAACATCCGACCGGACGACCAGTATGTGGAGTTGGAGTCACATCACGCGCTGCGGGCGGCACTGTGTGCCCTCCCGGGGGAACAGCAGGAGGTCCTCCGCATGCGCTACTTCGAAGGAATGGACGAGGCCGAGCTGGGTCGCAAACTGGAAATCCAGCCCGCGGCGGCGCGCAAACGCGTCCAGCGCGCCCGGGACCAATTAAGGACCGAATTTCTCCAGAGATGTCAGTAGTTTACGATTTTGGGTCACACTTAATTCGGTGAAGGAAGTGGAGCACCAGATGACCCGCCCAACGCGGGCGGCATCTGGAGGCTTCATGGACCCGCAGACTTCCGCAACACAGTCCCTCGCGCTGACGGCCGCCCCCAAGGCGATGCCGCCGACCGTCAACTTCCACCTGTGGCAGCCGTGCAACATGCGTTGCAGGTTCTGCTTCGCCACCTTCGAGGACGTCCGCAGGGACGTGGTTCCCAAGGGACATCTCCCAGAGGACGCCGCGCTGCGAGTGGTGGAGTTGTTGGCCAGCCGCTTCGAGAAGATCACCTTCGCGGGAGGCGAGCCGTTGCTCTGCCGCTGGTTGCCAGAGCTCGCGGCCACCGCCAAGGCACGAGGCGCGACCACGAATCTGGTGACGAACGGCAGCAAATTGGACGCCGCCACCGTTGAACGCCTGCGGGGTGTCGTCGACTGGGTGACGCTGAGCATCGACAGCGTGTCGCCCGACACTCATGCAGCCATGGGGCGCGCCGTCGATAGGAAGGCGCTGACGCCCGCAGAGTACCAGTTGATCGCCGAACGAGTCCGTGGCGCGGGAATGCGCCTCAAGGTCAACACGGTCGTCACGAACCTGAACGCGGGCGAAGACCAGGTGGCCTTCCTCCGAAAGCTGAAGCCCGAGCGCTGGAAGCTGTTGCGTGTGCTCAGCGTCGCGGGACAGAACTCGGGCAAGGTGGAGGAACTTCGCTGCGACCTCGAGGACTTCAACGCCTTCGTCGACCGTCACCGCTCACTGGAGCACGACGGCATCTTCCTGGTCCCGGAAGACAACGAGGACATGCGTGGCAGCTACGCGATGGTCGACCCCGCGGGTCGCTTCTTCGACAACGTCGACGGCGGACATCACTACAGCGAGCCCATCCTCCATCGAGGACTCGACGCCGCATGGGCTCAGGTTCGCTTCTACCCAGAGCGCTTCGAGGGCCGGAACGGCGCCTATGACTTCCGAGGTGAGTCATGAGCACGCCTCCCAGCATCATCTGCCTCTCGGGTGTCTCCGGATCGGGCAAGGACACATTGGGTGGTTTTCTCGCGACGAAGCATGGCTACGAGCGAGTGGCCCTCGCGGACCCGATCAAGTGGACGTTGATGGGCCTGCTCCAGCTCGACCCCGCACAGCTTTGGGGTGAGCGGCGCAATGAAGTCGACCCTCGGTTCGGGAGGATGCCTCGGGAGCTTTATCAACGATTCGGACAGGCCTGCGTGGAGCTGGACTCCGAAGTCTGGCTGCGCCCCTTCCGGCTTCGAGTCGAAGCCATCCTGCGTTCAGGAGGACGTGTCGTCTGCACCGACTTGCGGACCCAGGCGGAATGGCGGATGGCACGAGAGCTGGGCGCCTCCATCTGGCTCATCGAGCGCCCAGGGGCTGGAGCTCCTGGGGCGTTGGCTCGACACAGCACCGAGATGGAACTCAAGGAGCGAGATCGATCCTCGTTCGACGTTGTCCTGAGGAACGACTCCTCCCCCGGGGCTCTGTACGACACCGTGCTCCACATCCTCGAGGGCGCCAGCCGTCCCTGAGCTGAAGCCAGGAAGGCCAGGGCGTCGAATCCCACGGGAGTCGACGCCCCTCACGAGCAACAGCCCGTTCAAGCCACGTGGGCCTGGAGCTCCGCCTCGGCGGCCACGGGCGCTTCCGAGCGCTCACGGGGCGCGAGCTTCCGCATGGACCGCTTCCCCACCACCACGTCGACCATCTTCCGCACGCGCGTCCAGACGCTCTCCTGCACGTAGGGGACGCCGTACTTCTCGCACAGGGCGCGGACCTTCGGCTGGACCTCGCGGTACTTGAGCATCGGCAGGTCGGGCCAGATGTGGTGTTCAATCTGATAGTTCAGCCAGAGGTGCGCGAAGTCGTTCAGGTCTCCACCCGTCCGGTAGTTCGCGCTGCCAATGACCTGCTGGATGTAACGCTCGCCCTTGTTCGCGGGCTTGTCGTCGAAGCGGTACAGGTCCTCGCCCGTGTGGTTGGGACCCACGACGAGGAAGGTGTGGACGCTCGTGAGCACGTCCGCCATCAACGAGTTGCAGAACGCGCTGAACGCCGCCCACGGGCCGATGACGAGGAACAGCGCGGGGAAGAGCACGAACTGCACGGCGGCGTACGGCAGGTAGCATTGGAGGAGCAGCTCCTTCCACTCGGCCCCCGTGAGGGCTCCACCGTCACGGCGGCCCTTGCGGCGCACGGCGCTCAGCGTCTCGGGCGCGTAGTACGAGGCGCGCCAGGTGAGCGCCAGCAGCGTGAGCTGGAGGTAGCGCAGCGCGAGCGGCCGGGACGGGTTGCGCAGCGTGCCTTCCGCGTTGCGCTCCAGGAGGTCCGGGTCCGCGTCTTCGCCGGTGTGCGAGTGGTGCAGGACGTTGTGCTCGAAGACCCACGCCTCGGGCAGCATCCAGTCGAGCCAGTCGAGGTAGCGCCGGCCACCCTTGGCGAAGCCCTTGCCCGTCCGTGACGCGGGCAGGCCCGGGACACGGTCATAGCCCCGGTGTCCCACATGGTGCATCAGGAGCCAGCGCGTCGAGCGGCCCAGGCTGAGCGCGGCGGCACTGAAGGGGTTGGGGGCCAGCCAGCAGGTGGCGATGCCCAGCAGCGTGGCTACACGGCCCCAGCGCTCGATTTTACGAAGGTGCTTCGCGTCCGCTTCCCCCAGGTTCGCGTCGATCTCCTGCCGCAACGCCTTCAGCTCTCGATGGAAACCCTCCACGTCCACGGACGCGGGGTTGAAGGCGGGGGGCAAGGACGACGACATGCGGCGGGCTCCTCGGACGAGGCGTCGGACGGGGGACGGAGCAACGCGTCAACGGTAGCCGCCAGAGGGTACATCGGGAAGCGTTTCCGACCACGCCGCTGAGGCCTGTACCTACCGTGTGGGGCCCGGCCCCACGGCCAGAAGGCTGGAGTCCTCGGGTCCCAGCGCAATCCCTTGCCCTGGAGAATCAAGCCACGATGCAGTGCCAATGCCGACCTTGACGCCAGACATTGTAGAGGCCTGGCGTTTGGGAATCAGGGGTGCGCCCCGTTAGCGTCCGCGTTCCGTACCACTCCGCTTATTCCTCTCACGGGTCGCGAATCTCGACTTCCAGCCTAGACTGGAAGTTCAACAACCAGGCAGGGGACAACGTGAAGCTCATATCGAACAGCGCGATCGTAACCGGAGCCGCACAGGGCATTGGCCGAGGCATCGCCGAGCGCTTGATGCGAGATGGAGCCAATGTTCTCCTCTTTGGTCGGACTGGCGCGAAGGTGGAGGAAACCGCCAGGGAGCTCAATCGCATTCTCGAGGGCCGTGCGCGAGCCGTGCCCTTCGAGGGTGACGTGAGCCGGGCGGAGGATGTCGCCCGGGGAATCGACGTCGCCACGCGCGAGTTGGGCTTGCCGGGGATTCTGGTGAACAACGCCGGGACTGCGACGCTGGCTCCATTGCTCGAGCTCCCTGACGAAGACTTCGACCAGGTGATTGCCACCAACCTGAGGGGGCCCTTCCTCTTCATGAAGGCTTTCGGGCGGGTGCTCGTCCAGGCTCAGAAGCCCGGGGTGATGGTCAACATCTCCTCCCTGAACCAGATCGCGGTAACGGATGGCCTGGCGCACTACTGCGCCTCCAAGGCCGGACTCGCCAACCTCTCGAAGGTCGCCGCGTCGGAGCTCGGGCGTCATGGAATCCGGGTGAACGTGGTGGCGCCTGGAGTCATTCGCACGCCACTGGCGGAAAGCGTGGGGCTCATCGAGGTCATGGGACAGGAGTTCCTCGCCCGGACACCGTTGGGCAAGGCCTGCGGCATGCCGGCGGACGTCGCGGGCGTCGTCTCCTTCCTGTGCGGCGAGGATGCCGCCTGGATTACCGGGGAGACCCTCTGCGTCGATGGTGGCAATCACATCCGTGGCCTGCACAGCTATTGGGACATGATGAACCGCGCCGCGAAGTAGCGTTGACCACCGCGTGTCCTCGTCAAGCTGACACGGGCCCAAACGCAAACGGCCCCGCTCCCACTCAGGGAACGGGGCCGTTCGGAACATCCCGAAGCGCGTCCTACCGCCGGGGCTTGCCCGGCACCGTGCTGGTGATGCCCAGGTACTCCTGCAGCGGCTTCACCTCCAGGTCCGTGCGCTTGAGCGCCTCCAGCGCGCCCACCGCCATGCGCGCCGCCTGCACCGTCGTGTAGTACGGCACCGAGTGCATCAACGCCTCACGACGAATGGAGAAGCTGTCGGAGATCTCCTGCTTGCCGAAGGTCGTGTTGATGACCAACACAATCTCCCCATCGACAATCTTGTCGACGATGTTCGGCCGGCCCTCCTTCACCTTCTGCACCACCTGCGCGTCGATTCCCTTCGTCGCCAGGTACTTGTGCGTCCCCGCCGTCACGATGAGCGAGAACCCCATGGACCTCAGCCGCCGCGCCAGGTCCACCACCGCCGGCTTGTCGTCATCCTTCACCGAGATGAAGACCTTGCCGCTCTTCGGCAGCTTCACCCCCGCCGCCAGTTGGCTCTTGGCGAAGGCCGACGCGTAGTCCTGCGCCAGGCCCATCACCTCGCCCGTCGACTTCATCTCCGGCCCGAGAATCACGTCCACGCCCGCGAAGCGCGCGAAGGGGAACACGCTCTCCTTCACCGCGACGTGCTTCATCTCCGGCTCCGACGTCGCGTTGAGCTCCTTCAGCGTCTTGCCCACCATGCACAGCGCGGCGATCTTCGCCATCGCCACACCCGTGGCCTTCGAGATGAACGGCACCGTGCGGCTCGCACGCGGGTTCACTTCCAGGATGTAGATGGTCTTCCCCTGGATGGCGAACTGCACATTCATCAGGCCCACCACGCCCAACTCCCGCGCGAGCGCAATCGCCTGGTCCTTCATCCGCTCCACCAGGTCCGGCGGCAGCGAGTGCGGCGGCAGCGTCGCCGCGGCATCACCCGAGTGCACACCCGCCTCCTGGATGTGCTCCAGCACCCCACCAATCATCACCGCGCCCGTCCGGTCCGCGACCAGGTCCAGGTCCACCTCAATCGCGTCCTTCAGGAAGCGATCGATCAACACCGGGTGCTCAGGCGACGCGCTCACCGCCTCGCGCATGTACCGCTCCAGGCTGGACGCGTCGTACACCGTCTCCATCGCGCGCCCACCCAGCACGTACGAGGGACGCACCATCACCGGATAGCCGATGCGCTCGGCCACCTTGAACGCCTCCGCGTGGCTGCGCGCCACCCCGTTCTCCGGCTGCGTCAGCCCCAGCTTTTCAATCAGCTTGCTGAACCGCTCGCGGTCCTCCGCCCGGTCGATGGCGTCCGGCGACGTGCCCAGAATCGGCAGACCCGCCTTCTCCAGCGGCACCGAAATGCGCAGCGGCGTCTGGCCGCCGAACTGGACAATCGCGCCCACCGGCTTCTCGCGCTGAGACACCTCCAGCACGTCTTCAATCGTCAGCGGCTCGAAGTAGAGCCGGTCCGACGTGTCGTAGTCCGTGGACACCGTCTCCGGGTTGCAGTTGACCATCACCGTCTCGTACCCGGCCTCGCGCAGCGCGAAGGCCGCGTGCACGCACGCGTAGTCGAACTCGATGCCCTGGCCGATTCGGATGGGCCCGCTGCCCAGGATGAGCACCTTCTGGCGGTCCGTCGGCGGCGCCTCGTCCTCTTCCTCGTAGGTCGAGTACAGGTACGGCGTGAAGGCCTCGAACTCCGCGGCGCACGTGTCCACCCGCTTGAACACGGGACGGATGTTGCGCGCGTGCCGGTGCGCCCGCACCTCCTCCTCCGGATACCCGAGCAGCTTGCCCAGGTAGCTGTCGGAGAAGCCGTGCGCCTTCGCCTGCCGGAGCACCTCGTCCGGAAGCTGGTCCAACCGGCCGTACTCCTGGATGGACTGGCCCTCGCGCACCAACATCTCGATGTAGCGCAGGAACCACGGGTCGATGTGCGACAGCGCGTGCACGTCGTCCACCGTCAGGCCCTCGCGGAACGCGTGGGCCACGAACCAGGGCCGCTCGGGGCGCGGAATCCGCAGCGCCTCGCGCAGCACCTTCTCGCGCTCCTCCTTCTCCGCGGGCAGCTCGGGCGGCTCCAGCCCCACACGCCCCAACTCCATGGAGCGCAGCGCCTTCATGTACGCCTCGGGGAAGGTGCGGCCAATGGCCATCACCTCGCCCACCGAGCGCATGCTCGTGGTCAGCGTCCGGTCCGCGTGCGGGAACTTCTCGAAGTTGAAGCGCGGAATCTTCACCACCACGTAGTCCAGCGTCGGCTCGAACGAGGCCGGCGTGTCACGGGTGATGTCGTTGCGCAGCTCGTCCAGCGTGTAGCCCAGCGCCAGCTTCGCGGCGATCTTCGCGATGGGATACCCCGTCGCCTTCGACGCCAGCGCGCTGGAGCGCGACACGCGCGGGTTCATCTCGATGACCACCATGCGGCCATCTTTCGGGTGGATGCCGAACTGGATGTTCGAGCCACCCGTGTCGACGCCAATCTCCCGGATGATGGCCAGCGACGCCTGCCGCATCCGCTGGTACTCGCGGTCCGTCAGCGTCTGCGCCGGCGCCACCGTGATCGAGTCACCCGTGTGAACCCCCATGGGGTCCAGGTTCTCAATCGAGCAGACGATGATGACGTTGTCCGCCGTGTCGCGGACCACCTCCAGCTCGTACTCCTTCCAGCCGAGCACGCTCTCCTCCACGAGGATGGTGGAGTTGGGGCTCGCCTTCAGGCCCGAGCGGCAGATGCTCTCGAACTCGTCGCGGTTGTACGCGATGCCACCGCCGGTGCCGCCGAGCGTGAACGAGGGGCGGATGATGGACGGGAAGCCAATCTCCTCCACCAGCGCCATCGCCTCCGCCAGCGTCGTCGCGTAGCCGCTCTTCGGCAGCGCCACGCCAATCTTCTGCATGGCCGCCTTGAAGAGCTTCCGGTCCTCGGCCTTGTTGATGGCCTCCAGCGAGGCACCAATCAAGCGCACCCCGTACTTCTCCAGGATGCCCTGCTCGGCCAGGGCCTTGGCCAGGTTCAGCGCCGTCTGCCCTCCCATCGTCGGCAGTAGCGAGTCCGGCCGCTCGGCGGCGATGATTCGCTCCGCCGCGTCCACGGTGATGGGCTCGATGTAGGTGCGAAAGGCGAATTCTGGGTCCGTCATCACCGTGGCGGGGTTGCTGTTGAGCAGCACCACCTCCACGCCTTCATCCCGGAGAGCCTTGATGGCTTGAGTACCGGAGTAGTCGAACTCGACGGCCTGGCCGATGACAATCGGGCCCGAGCCAATCACCAGAACCTTGCGGATATCGGTACGCTTAGGCATCGGGGCGCCCCAATACCAACGTCTGACTCCGCATGCACGGATGTTATGTGGCACGTGACGTCCGGACGCCCGGACGCCCGGTTCTCCCAGCCGACTCCCAGACGCCCGGTGCCCAGGCTCTGCTACGCTCCGCCCGTCCTCGGAGGTCGCATGCGTCGCTGGTCCCTGGCCCTCATCCTCTCCCTCTCCGCCCCCGCGCTCGCCCAGGCGCCGGAGACGCCCGAGCCCGCCGC
>NZ_JABXEM010000196.1:0-22815 GCF_013372595.1 Myxococcus sp. AM011 | reverse complement strand
GTGGGCGGGACGCACAAGGTGGAGGCGGCGCGCGCGCTGGGGGCGGACGTGGTCATCGACAAGAGCCGTGAGGACCTGTGGAAGGCGGCGGAGGCGGCGTCGCCGAAGGGCTACGAGGTGGTGCTGGACGCGAACGGGCCGTCCACGCTGCGCGACAGCTACCGGCACCTGGCGTCACCGGGGAAGCTGGTCATCTACGGGTTTCATTCGATGCTGCCGCGCACGGGCGGGCGGCCGAACTACGCGAAGCTCGCGTGGGATTGGATGAGGACGCCGCGCTTCGACCCGCTGACGCTGACGAACGACAACATGAGCGTGCTGGCCTTCAACCTGTCGTACCTGTTCGAGCAGCGCTTCGTGCTGGAGGACAGCATGGCGCGGCTGCTGGCCTGGGTGGAAGAGGGGAAGGTGGTGTCGCCGCAGGTGACGAAGTTCCCGCTGGATTCCGTCGCGGAGGCGCACAAGGCGCTGGAGTCCGGGACGACGGTGGGCAAGCTGGTGCTGGTGCCGTGAGCGCGGGTAGGGCTCACGGTGTCGTGCGCGAATCGTGAGCCTTCCGTGACGAAGCCGAGCCGGCCTTCGCGCAGGCTCGGTTCCCATGCCCGTCCCCTGGCCTCGTCAGCTCGCTTCCTCTGGGAGGATGCACTTCGCCCTGCTGGTCGCCTTGGGAGTTCTTGGGGCGTGTGCGCGAAGGGTGGATGCATCTGGCGCAACGGAGCTTCCCGCGGAACGCGAAGAGCATTGTGTGTCGGGTTACGAAACGCGGTCTTGGTACCCAGTTCTTTTGCCTGCGGGCGCGCTTGCCGTCACCTTCAACTCTGAATTCGAGCCAGAGGCTCGAAGTGGCACGCACGAAAAATGGTCGCGCTGTCAGTGCTCCGAGTTCCTTCATCAACTGGGTGAGAGACCTCTTTGGCCCGCGGCACCCGGGACGGAGGTCTACCGGTTCACTTATGTGCACTCCCTGCCCAGGCCCGTGAGCGTCCGGGTCGAGCGGTTTGGAGATGTCCATCAGCTCCAGGTGAGCTGGGAGCGCAAAGAGGATGATGTCTACGTCTCTGGGCCCACGCTCCAGCGCACCCGCTTTCTACTGCCCAGCGAGTGGTCCGAGGTTCTGCGCAGGTTGGAGCGCTTTGGCTTCTGGAAGTACAGAACGCGAGAGAGGCGTGGGGAGTCTATCCAACTGGATGCTTCGCTCTGGTTGCTCGAAGGTGTCCGGCAGGGGCGCTATCGGGCCTATCAGGTGTGGTCGCCCGAAGACGAAGGAGAGGGCAGGGCCTTTCGCGAAGTGTGTCTCTATCTGTTGGACCTCTCGGGCCTGCCGATTCCTGCCTTGGACATCTATTGAGGCCATGCAGAGGGCGCTGTTCAGCGCAGGGCCTTCTCCAGCTCCTCGCGGCTGAAGTCCCGCGAGAGGTTGCTGGGGTCCCAGAACGCGGCCAGCTCCAGGATGGCCGGGAGAATCGCCTGGATGCGCTCCTTGAGTCTGGCGCGCACGTGGTCCTTGAACTGCTGGTTCTTCAGGCGCGCCAGCTCGCGCACCTCTTCCGGGACACGGTTGACCAGGTCGTCGAGGGGGCGCAGGCCCTTTTCGAGCGCGCTGTCGACCTCGCTCTGGATGAGGCCCGGCAACGCCTTGAGCTTGCCGGCGGCGTCCTTGCGAGTGATTTCCTCGATGTGCTGGCGGAAGAGATAGGACTCCGCGAGCTGCTCGATGGTCTCGCTGCCCAGGGACTGCACGAAGATGCCCTTGAACTTGTCGCGGAACTTGCCGTCGAGCTCCTCGGTGAGTCTCCAGTCGGTGTCGATGGCCGCGCAGACCTTGTCCTTGAAGCTGGCGGCCTCGCTCTTCTGGGCCGAGCTGGGCACGCGGTAGGCCCAGTCGGAGAGATACCCCTTGGCCTGGTCGAGGATGACCTTGGCCTTCCCCAAGTCATTCTTGTCGCGGTACGTGTCGACCTCCGCCCGCGTCGAATTGAAGAGCAGCAGGACGCTGCCCTTCTCCGCCTGCACCAGGCTCTGGTAGGTCGCCACCAGGTTGCGGTAGTGGCCCTTCTGCACCTGGTAGATTTCGGAGCCCCCCTGCACCGCGTCCAGCAGGTCGCGGCTGATTTCGTCGGGGATGTCGACATCGAAAATCGAGGCGACGAGCTTGGCCACGTCCACGCCCTTGCCGGCCAGGAACTTGTCGTCGAGCTTGAGCGCCACGCCGAGCGACTTCGAGGTGGCGCGCGAGACGCCCTCGCTGGCGCGCTTGAGCACGCCCGGAGCGAGCTCGTCGATGATGGACTGCGCCATCCGTGAGACCTGCTGCACCACCTGGCGCTGGTCGTTCTCGAAGACGACGTCCTTGGACAGCAGGAAGGTCCACTTGTCCCACAGCTCGCCGAGCATCTTGTTGAGCAGGTCCTGGTGGACCAGCAGGTCGTCGTGGAGCTGGGGCGTCTGCACCTTGGCCAGGGCGTCGAAGAAGGCCATCTCGTGCTCCAGCGCCTGGTACCAGAAGAGCTGGAGCGCTGGCGTCAGCATGTTGTCCTTGGCGGCATCGCCAAAGGCGCGGCTGATGTCGGCCGTGGCCGTGGCACAGCGCTCCTGCCACTTGCGCTGAGTCCCCAGGTTGCCCGCGCTGGTGCGCTCACTGGCGTCGAGCATGGCGGTGAGGGCCTGGTCGGCCACGTTGCCCACTTTCACGATGGCGTCGCTCAGGGCGCGCTTCACCGGGTCGGCGGCGCCCTCGGAGGCGCGGGTCAGTCGTTCGTTGAGTTCCGAGACGCGGCTTGAGTACCAGCCCATGGAATGCTCCTTACAGGCTCTGCTCGCTGGTGATGCGCCAGGGGCCACCGTTGCGGCGTTGGACCGTCCATTTCCGCCGCACCTCGACCGAATTGAAGGTCCTCGTCTGGCCCTCGAAGAGGCCGACGTGGTCCACCTCCAGTTCGACCTCCTCGATGCGCGGCAGGCCCGGGGCCTCGTCGCCTTGGATGACGACCCGTGCCTCGCTGCTCCAGCGCACCCGCGCGTCGAGCACCTTGTTGAGCAGGAGTTGTCGTGAGCGCACCCACTCGCTGTCGCGGCCGTTCCAGGTCCAGACCGGGTAGTAGATGGGCCGGTTGGAGTCGGGCACGGCGCGCCAGTCGGCGAAGAGGCCGTTCCACGTCTCCTGGTCGCCGCGCTTCACGGCCGAAATCATGGCGGTGATGACCTCGCGCGGGCCCGCGTCATCGGCCGGGGCCCCGGAGGTCTCCTGGCTGAGCGTCTCCTCTCCTGCGAAGCGCGGTCCGCCCTCGCTCGAATCGCTGGCATCGACGCAGACCACGCCGCCGACCAGCGCTGCGACGGGCTCCACCTCCAGGCCCGCGGCGGTGCGCCCGGAGCCCGCGAGCAGGCGCGGGTCAGGCAGGATGCGGCCGAGCAGGGCGATGTCGATTCGCACCGAGGGTGCCACGCGCCGCTGATAGTGCTGCATGGCGGTGAAGACCTTCTTCATGGCCGGGCTGTCGACGGGGCAGAAGACCCACGCGCCCGACTGGTTCCAGGCCAGGTAGCCCTTGCCCATGTCGACCAGCCACTCGCGCTGCGTCACCGTCGGCAGCGAGACCAGCTTGCCCGTCAATGCCGAGCGGTCGCCACGGAAGGGGTCGACGGTAGGGAAGGCGCTGAGGGTCTCTCCAGCATGGGCCGCCAGCAGGGCCTTCCAGGACGCAGCGGCCTGGAGGCCGATGGCCTTCACCTGCTCCTCGCCCCGGGTGCGGAACTCCAGCGCATCCGCCGGGAGCGTGACGAGGTCTCCTTCGAGACAGGCGCGCACCGTCTCCCAGTCCTCGCGCATCGCCGACGCGAAGGGGCCGGGGTGATGCTCGACGAGGGAGTCGACCCGGGCCTTGTGTCCGAGGTGGTTCGCGAGCTCAGCGCGCGTCCCCCGCGAGGTGCGCCAGGCGCCGAAGGTGCTGTCGAGCAGGCGCTCCCAGTCGAAGACGCGCTTCTCGAGCCACGACATCCAGGCTTCGTCGAAGCCATCGCGACCCATGCTCTCGGGTCCGCCCGGGCCGAGGATCCGCCGCGTCGTGTCGGCGATGCCCCAGGTGCGTTCGCGGAGCAGGGTGCCGCTGAACTCGTGCTCCTCCCAGCCTTCGCCGGGCTCGCGCCGGCGAGCGATTCGCACCTGGACCTTGTCACCCTCCTTGCGCCCCTGTTTGGCCCAGGTCTGGTTCTCGGCGTACTGGCCCAGAAGGAAGGGCACCGTGCGCTGCGCGGTGGTCTGGTCGGGTGGCTTGACGACGGGCTGACCGTCGATGGCGATGACCCGGTCGCCGACGCGCAGGCCCGAGCCGCGGAAGCCGCTGTCCCAGGCAATCCACGCCACGTGGAGGTGGGGCGTCAGGGCGTCGAAGCGCGCGTCGAGCTTGAGGCCGCTGCGCAGTCCGTCTTGGAGGTATTCCTTCTCGGCGCCGCGATTGTGCATGAAGAAGGTGTCCCCGCCGTGGCTCCCCGCCCCCTGCGGAGATGAGGGGTCGTTCTCTACCTCGCGGGCTTCAAGTGTTCAAGGCAGGGCAGCGTCCGGAGCCCCTGCTCCCGTGTCCCGGCCTTGATGTCTTGGATTGAACGCCGCCCTGTTTGCCACGATATGGATAGGGCCCCACTTCGTTCGCGATTATCCGGGCCGGCTGTCTTCCTTTGCTCGTGCCTCCAGGTCTCGCTGGCCCCATCCCCGGGGGCTGTCATGGTGAAGTGGACGTACGGTGTTGTCGCGACGTTGATGTGCGTGGGTTCGCTGGGGGCATGCAACAGCCGGGACTACGAGGTCGTGGAGGTCCCCGTGGACCTGTCACCGGGCGCGCCCATTCAGGACGCGGCCGACTGGGCTCCGGAGCCGCTCGCCGCCTGTTCGCTCCGCTCCACGGTTCTCACCGCCGAAGACTGTGAGTCCATGGATGCCTTCGACCTGTCCGGCTGCGACCTCGCGAGCCTGAACGGACTGGCGTCCGGAAGCTTCAATGTGCGCGTCCTCGAGGCAGCGACCGCCGCGCTCCCCGTGTCCCAGTACTTCACGAACCTGTACTTCTACTTCGAGCCCGACCCCGCCCATGGGGGACACCCCTATTTCCGGACGTCGACATTCACGCTCCCGGACGGGAGGCCCTCTATCCTCACGGAAGTGGGGTGCGCGGCGCAGGGCCCGGACCGGCTGACGGGCTGTGAGCTGCGCTGCACAGGGGCCGACGCCCCGCTGTTGAGCACGTTCGAGGGCGCCCGGGTTCGTCGTCGTCCGGGCGAGGCGGAGTCTTCCGGCGGGCTGACGTTGCTGGGCGAAGCGGCCATCGGTGAGCGCATGGGGATACCCGTGGATGTCTATGTCACCAAGGGCCATGCCTATGTCGTGTCCATCAACAGCATTGACAATGGCCCCGGTGGCCTCTCCGTCTTCGACCTGAAGGTCCGCACGGCACCCCGGCTGGTGAGGGCCGTCCAGATTCCTGGCAACGGTTACTGGAACGGCGTGTGGGCGAAGGACGACGCGCTCTATGTCGCCAGCGCCTCCCGGGGCGTGCTCGTGTTCGACATCACCGACCCCGCGAACCCGACCTTCGTCCGAGACCTCTCCGACGGCAACCGCGTCAACATCCACACCCTCTTCGTGTCGGGCAACCGGCTGTATTCCATGTCGGCCAGCGGCAGGGTGGGGACCACCATCCACGACGTGACGAACGCGCGGGAGCCGGTGCGCCTGGGCAGCTACAGCGACCCCAGCTTCACCGGGGCTGAAACCTCCTACTCGCACGACGCCACCTCCCTGAACCACCTGCTCTTCGTCAGTCATTGGAACGCGGGCCTGCTCATCCTCGATGCGAAGGACCCGGCGAACGTGAAGAAGCTGGGCGCGTACAAGCCGCCGCACGCGACCAGCCACACCTCGCGCGTGGCGTACATGAACAACAACCTCATCGCCTTCGAGGGCGGGGAGAACTGGGGCGCCCACCTGCGCGTGCTCAACCTGAATGACCCGGAGAACCCCACGCTCATCGGCGAGTACAAGCTGTCGCCCGAGGTCTCCATCCACAACATGGAGCTCGTCGGCGGCCGGCTCTACCTGACCCACTACCAGTACGGCGTGCGGGTGCTGGACGTGACCAGACCCGCGCGGCCCCGGGAGATTGCTTACTTCAACACCTGGCAGGAGAAAGACTCGGACTTCGGCGGGTCCCCCTATGTCGGCGCCATCGGCATCCGTGTCCCGGGAGACGGCTACGTCTATGTCGTGGACACGGAGCGCGGTCTGCTCATCTTCCCGGAGGTGTGAACCGGGGAGCGTTCGGGTGACGAGCGCCGGGCACACTTCCCGGCGCTCGGCTAGCGTGCGGGGCCATGCCCATCGTCCATGACTGGCTGGCCCGCCGCGCGGCTCTGGACCCCGACCATCCCGCCCTCGTCGACTCCACCCGGGGCGGGCGCCGTCGCATCACCTATCGCGAGTGGAACGCCGCCGCCTCGCGCACCGCCGCGTACCTGCACCACGTGCTCGGCGTCCAGCGCGGGGACCGCGTCGCCGTGCTCGCGCACAACCGCGTGGAGACGCTGGACCTCCTCTTCGCCTGCGCCAAGCTGGGCGCCATCCTCCAGCCGCTCAACTGGCGCCTCAGTGCCTTGGAGCTCGTCGGCATCCTCGCGGACGCGGAGCCCTCCGTCCTCGTGTACGGCCCGGAGCTGCGGGCCCAGGTGGACACCGTGCGCGCCCGCGCCCCCTTCGTGCGCCACTGGCTGGGCCTCGGCGAGGCGGGCCCGGGTGAGCGCTCCTTCGTCGAGGAGCGCAATGCGGCTGCCCCCTCCGCGCTCCCCGCGCTGGAGCTGGAGGCCGATGCGCCGTGGATGCTCTGCTACACGGGCGGCAGCACCGGCGTCCCCAAGGCCGCGGTCCTCACCCACGGCTCCGTGACGGCCAACGCCGCCAACACCGTGGTGAGCTGGGGCCTGACGTCCGAAGACGTGGCCGTGCTCAACGCGCCGCTGTTCCACACCGGCGGCCTCAACGTCTTCACGCTGCCCCTGGTGTACGTGGGCGGCGCCTCCGTGGTGTGCAAGGGCTTCGACGTGGAGCAGGTGTTCGAGCTCATCCACCAGCGCGAGGTGAGCCTCGTCTTCGGCGTGCCCACCATGTTCATCGAGATGCAGCGCCACGTGCGCTTCGAGTCGGTGGACTTCTCGCGGCTCAAGCTGCTCGTCAGCGGTGGCGCGCCGTGTCCGCTGTCCGTGTTCGAGCGGTTCTTCACCCGGGGCGTCGCCTTCAAGACGGGCTACGGCCTCACCGAGGCGGGCCCCAACAACTTCTGGCTCCCTCCGGCGGACGTGCGTCGCAAGCCGGGCTTCGTCGGCGTGCCGCTCTTCCACGTGGAGGCGCGCATCGAAGGCGAGCGACAGCCAGGGGACGTGGGCGAATTGCTCCTGCGCGGTCCCCACGTGTGCGCCGGCTACTGGCGCCGGCCCGAGGAGACGGCGCGCACCTTCGCCGACGGCTGGCTGCGCACCGGAGACCTGGCCCTGCGTGACGACGACGGCTGCTTCCGCATCGTCGGCCGAGGCAAGGACCTCATCATCTCCGGGGGAGAGAACATCTACCCCTCCGAGGTGGAGAGCGTCCTCTCCGGCCACCCCGACGTCGCGGAGGTCGCCGTCATCGGCGTGCCCGACGCGAAGTGGGGAGAGACACCGCGCGCCCTCGTCGTCCTCCGCGCGGGGACCTCGCCCACCGCCGAGGTCCTCCTGGCCTTCTGCGATGGCCGCCTGGCCCGCTACAAGACGCCTCGCTCCGTGCGCTTCGTGGAGGCCTTGCCGCGCACCTCCGCGGGCAAGGTGGACCGACGCGCCCTGGCCGAGACGCACGGTTCAGCCTGAACACGGCCCGCGAGAGACGCGGCTTCATCCATTAACTGGAGAAACGTCCGCCCAGCGGAAATGACGCCGCGCGTCCACGGCGTCATGGACTTTATTGTTCGTCCGATAGAAGTGTCGTGATTTTCTAGAAATACTTGAATTGTTTGACTTGGCTCCTGAATCTCGCTTCCGTGGCCTCCGCGGACCGGCCCGTTCGCCGGTGCGCGTTCCCCGTGTCGAGTCGAAAGGAAGCCCCCATGAACCGAAGACTCCAGGCGCTCTCCACCGCGACGGCGCTGTTCGCCGGTGCCGCGTTGTTCCCCCTGTCCGCGCTGGCGGCCGATGAGGCCTCGCTCGCGCAGGACGTGTCTCCGGAGGTGCTGCAGGCGATGCAGCGGGACCTGGGCCTGACGGCCACGCAGGCCCGCCAGCGGCTCGTCACGGAGGCGCTCGCGGCGCGCACGGAAGCCTCGCTGCGCGGAGAGCTGGGCGGGACGTTCGGTGGCGCGTGGCTGAGCGAGGAGGGAGACCGGCTCATCGTCGGTGTCACCACCGCCGCCGGTGCCGAGGCCGCGTTGAAAGCGGGCGCCGAGCCGCGCTGGGTGACGCGCACGGAGCGCGAGCTGGACGCGCTGAAGGCGGCGCTGGACAAGGGCGCGGACGTGGCCAGCAAGGACATCCATGGCTGGTACGTGGACGTCATCACCAACAGCGTGGTGGTGCTCGCCAAGGACGCGGCGGTGGTGAACGCCGAGCGCTTCATCGCGGAGAGCGGCGCGGCGGACCGCGCGGTGCGCGTGGAGGTCTCCTCCGAGCAGCCGCGTCCCATGTATGACCTGCGCGGCGGCGACGCCTATTACATCAACGGCAACGTGCGCTGTTCCATCGGCTTCTCCGTGGCGGGAGGCTTCGTCACCGCGGGCCACTGCGGCGGGGTGAACTCCAGCACCGCGGGCTTCAACGGCGCGGCGCAGGGCACCGTGCGCGGCTCGTCCTTCCCGGACAACGACTACGGCTGGGTCCAGGTCAACGGCTCGTGGGCGTCGCAGCCGTGGGTCTACAACTACGCGGGCGGCAACGTCATCGTCTCCGGTTCCGCCGAGGCGGGCATCAACGCGTCCGTGTGTCGCTCCGGCTCCACCACCGGCTGGCGCTGTGGCGTCATCGAGGCGAAGAACGTCACCGTCAACTACAACGTCGGCCCCGTGTATGGCCTCACGCGCAGCAACGCGTGCGCGGAGGGTGGCGACTCGGGCGGCTCGTGGATTTCGGGCAACCAGGCGCAGGGCGTGACGTCCGGCGGCGTGGGCAACTGCTCCACCGGCGGCACCATGTACTACCAGCCGGTGAACGAGATTCTCTCCGTCTACGGCCTGTCGCTCACCACCAACGGCGGCGGCGGCGGGGGACGCGCCATCGTCGGCCTCAACGGCCGCTGCATCGACGTGGACCACTCCAACACGGCCAACGGCACGCCCATCCAGCTCTGGGATTGCAACGGCAGCGCCGCGCAGAGCTGGACGTTCCACGGCGACGGCACGCTGCGCGCGTTCGGCAAGTGCATGGACGTCACCTGGGGCTCCACGGAGAACGGCGCCCTCATCCAGCTCCACGACTGCAATGGCAACGCGGCCCAGCGGTTCGTGCTCAGCGGCGCGGGGGACCTGGTCAACCCGCAGGCCAACAAGTGCGTCGACGTGAAGGACTGGAACCCGAACAACGGCGCGCGGCTGCAAATCTGGGAGTGTGGCGGCGGCGCGAACCAGAAGTGGACCCTGCGCTGAGGCAGGCATCGGCCCCTTGAGGTGACGGGCCCGAAGGGGCTCCGCCCGGCTGTCCGGTGGCCGGGCGGGCCTTCCGCCTACACCCCGTAACAATCCGTCATCCCAGGGACGCATCCTGGACACATCCCGGTGCCACCCTCAGGGTGTGGCCCGGGAGCGTGAATGCCCTCGCTGGACCCGGCCGGAGCGTCCCGCGAGGCGCCAGACTCCTCCCTGCTTGCTCCCGGGCCACGGCTCCGCTGTTACTTTCCCACCTGGAAGGTCCGCGGAAGCAGGAGGAGCACGCGAATGGAGCAGCTCAATCGTCCCAGCCTGGAGGAAGGCACCATCCAGGTCCTGCTCGTCGAGGATGACGAGCGACTGGCCCGGCTCACCGCCCGCTACCTCCAGGAGCATGGGGTCGTCGTCACGCTGGCCCACTCCGGCACCGACGCGCTGGTGGAGTCCAACCGCCATGTCTTCGACGTCATCCTCCTGGACCTGATGCTCCCCGGGAGGGACGGGCTGGAGGTGTGCCGGGATTTGAGGGGGCGCACCGACGTGCCCATCATCATGGTCACCGCGCGCGGCGAGGAGGCCGACCGCGTGCTCGGCCTGGAGACGGGCGCGGACGACTACCTGCCCAAGCCCTACTCGTCGCGGGAGCTGCTCGCCCGCATCCGCGCCCAGGTGCGCCGGGCCCGAGGCAAGGCGGGCCCCTCCTCGCAGCCGGTGCACGCGGGGCGACTGCTCATGGACCCGCGCAGCCTCCGCGCCACGCTGGACGGGCGGGCGTTGCAGCTCACCACGTACGAGTTCAGCCTGCTGCGCGTGCTGGCCGAGCGCGCCGGCCGCGTCCTCAGCCGGGAGCAGTTGCTGGATTTGGTGAAGGGCAGCGCGGACGAGGTGTTCGACCGCTCCGTGGACGTGCACATCTTCCGGCTCCGTCAGAAGCTGGAGGTGGACCCGCGCAACCCCCTCTTGCTGAAGACGGTGCGCGGCGCCGGCTACATGCTCGCCACGGGTGAGGAGTCGTGAGTCTTCGCCTGCAGCCTCCGGGCAGGCTGCTGCTGCGCATCTACCTGGTGGGCCTCGCCCAGCTCGTGCTGGTGGTCGCCACGCTCTACGTCGCCCGCTTCTTCATCCTGGAGAAGCCGCTGAAGCACGGCTTCACGCGCAATGCCGCGTACAACATCCGCGAGTGGGAGGAGCTGCTGGAAGACCCGGTGGCGCTCCAGGCGTCGTTGGACCGAGCCGCCAGGCTGCTCGAGGCGCGGGTGACGCTGAGAGACGCCTCCGGGCGGCTCATCGCCACCAACACCGCGTCACCCACCCCCGCGCTGGGGCCCGTGGAGCTGGAGCACCTGGCGGAGCGCGGTGAGCGCTTCTCGGGGGGGCCTCCTCCCCATTCGCTCACGCTGCCCATTCCCGAGGACGGGCCGGTGGAGGCCTACGCCACCATCATCACCCGTCCGCCCGAGCCGCCCCCGGGCAACACCGCGCTCGTGCTGGGCGCGGTCCTGCTGTGCACGGCCATCACCTCGCTGGCCTTCGCGCGCACCCTGGCCGAGCCGCTCCAGCGCCTGGCGGAGGTGGCGCGCGCGCTGGGCGAGGGGAAGCTGGACACCCGCACCGGCATCCGTCGGCGCGACGAGCTGGGACAGGTGGCGGAGGCCTTCGACGAAATGGCGGGACGAATCACGAATCTGCTGCGCTCGCAGAAGGAGCTTCTGGCCAACGTGTCGCACGAGCTGCGCACGCCGCTGGCGCGCATCCGCGTGGCGCTGGACCTGGCGGAGGAGGGTGACGCGGCCACCGCGCGGGAGATGCTGACGGACATCACCGGCGACCTGTCCGAGCTGGAGCGACTGGTGGATGACGTGCTCACCACCGCGAAGCTGGACCTGGCCTCGGAGGGCGCCACCACGGGGACTCCGCCGCTGCGGCCCGAGCAGGTGGAGATTCGCGGCCTCGTGGAGAAGGCGGCCTCGCGCTTCCGCTCCGCGCGTCCGGGGCGGGTGCTGGAGGTGAGCGTGGAGGGCGCCATGCCCACGCTGGAGGCGGACCCGATGTTGCTGCGGCGCGCGCTGGACAACCTGCTCGACAACGCGGGCAAGTACTCCGAGTCGGGGACGGCCGTGCGGCTGCGTGCCCTCTCCGGCACGCCGGGAGAGCTGTCGTTGGAGGTCGCCGACGAGGGCATCGGAATCGAGCCGGAGGACCTGTCCCGCGTGGGCACGCCCTTCTTCCGCACGGACCGCAGTCGCGCGCGGCGCACCGGTGGCGTGGGCATGGGGCTCGCGCTGGCCCGGCGCATCGTCGACGCGCATGGCGGCACGCTGACTCTGGAGAGCCGGCCCGGCGTGGGCACCACGGCTCGCATCCTGTTGCCGGTGCCGCGCGCCGAGGCGCGCGTCGAGGGGGCTCCCCTCCAGCGCGTGGACCCTGACTACAGGCCGACGTGAAAGGTCGTCACGGCCCGCGTCTCATCGTGGTTCAGGAGGGTGACTCGGGCCGTGGGCGCGCCGCTGTGCTGGAACGCGAAGGTGAGCAGGCCGCGCATGAAGTGAGGCGGGTCCGAAAGCCGGCGGGGGTGGTCCACGAACTCCCGCACCGGATAGAGGCTCAGCTCCCAGCCGCCGTCATCGCCCCGGGGCGCCACCGACACGTCGAGGAAGTTGTTGATGGAGCGCAGGTTGCGCGCCATGCGCAAGAGCATCTTCTCCGGGCCCACCACCTGGGCGAAGTCCTGGAGCGCGGTGCCCATGCGCGCGTGGATGAACCGCTCCCCGAAGCGCAGGCCCAGCGCGTACTCCGCCGCCTCGCGGTCCGCGTGGGGCGGGCTTTCGGCCGCCGCCAGCAACTGGATGGCCTTGGGCCACACTGCGCAGGGATAGGCGGTGTACAGGGGGCGGTGCGCGAAGAGGCCCTGTCGCTCCAGCGCCTTCTCGGTGAACGGTGTCAGGGGCGCCGCCGTCGACAGCAGCGTCTCCAGCGCGTATCCGAACACCACGGGCTCGCGCCCGGGGGCCCGCGTCAATGCCAGCGCCATGTGTCTTGCCTCCGAATGGGGGACGGCGAGAAGCCGCGCCCCGTGTGGAGGTGGAGACTGCCCCGCGCCCCTGTCCCGGGCGTTGCGCGGGTGTGAAGAAAGGTTAACCCGGCCCCGACGTGGTGAAGCGGGCGGCCAGCTCCCGCAGCCGCGAGGCCCTGGCCCTCAAGTCGTCCACCGAGCGGGCAATGCGCTCCACCCCCGAGACTGACTCCGCCGAGCGCACCGAGAGCGCCTGGATGCGCCCGGCGATGGACTCACCCGACGCGGACTGGCGCGCGTTCTGCTCCGCCATCGTCTCCACGCGCGCGCCCAGCTCCTTCACTCCGGACAACAACCGCGCCAGTGCCTCGCCCGCGGCCGAGGACAGGCCCATGCCCTCGTTCACCTTCGACGTGCCCCGGCGCATCAACTCCGCCGCCGCCGCGGTGTCCGCCTCGTTCTTCACCAGCAGCTCGCGCACCTGGCTCGTGGCCTCGTGCGTGCGCTCCGCCAGCTTGCGCACCTCGCCCGCCACCACGGAGAAGCCCTTGCCGTGCTGCCCCGCGCGCACGGCTTCAATCGCCGTGTTCACCGCCAGCATCCGCGTCTCGTCCGCCACCGCCTGGATGACCTGGAGCATCCGCGCCGTCGCCCGGCCGGACTCCTGGAGCTGCTCCACCGTGCGCGCCGAGCGCTCCACCACGTCGACAATCTCCCCCATCTTCCGGGACGCCTGGTCCACCGCCACGCCGCCCGCGCGCGCCACCTGCCCGTGGCCCACCGCCGCCTCCGCCGCCACCCTCGCCGCCGCCGCGCCCCGGGAGACATGCAGGCTCATGTCCTGCACCGACTCGGCCGCGCGCTGGAGCGACTCCGACTGCTCCCGCGTCGTGCGCGACAGGCCGTCGGTGGAGACGCGGATCTGCTCGGCGTCCGCCGCCGTGGCGCCCGCCGCCTCCACCAGCGCCTCCACCACCTCCCGCAGGCCCGCCACCATGCCGTTGAAGGCCTGGGTGAGCTGGCCCACCTCGTCCTCGGTGCGCACCTCCACCCGCACCGACAGGTCTCCCCGCGCCACCCGGTGGGCCGCGTCCGAGAGCGCGCGCACCGGCCGCACCACCCGCCGCGACACGTACGCGCCCGAGAGCATCGCCAGCACCAGCGCGCCGCCCATCGCGAGGAGGATGCGCTGCCTCACCGCGGAGACCTCCCGGTCGATGTCCTCCACGTACACGCCCGTGCCCAGCACCCAGCCCCACGGCTTGAAGAGCTTCACGTAGCTCTCCTTCGGGATGGGCTCCGGCGAGCCCGGCCGCGTGGCCTCGTAGCCGAGCGAGCCTTCCCCGTGCTGGCGCACCAGGGTGACGATGTCCACGAACACCGGCCGCCCGCGCACGTCGCGGTAGCCCTTCATGTCCTGGCCCACCCTCTTCGGCAGGTGCGGGTGCATGACCAGCCGCGTGTCCAAATCGTTCACCCAGAAGTACTCCACGCTGGAGTAGCGCAGCGACTGGAGCAGCGCGGCGGCCTGTCGCTGCGCCTCGTCCCGCGTCAGCGTGCCCGAGCGCTCCTGGGCCTCGTACTCGCGAAGGATTCCGTAGGCCGTCTCCACCGCCTGCCGCAGCCCGCGCACCCGGTCCGCGTGGAGCTGCGCGCGAAGCTGCGGCAGCACGTAGCCGAGGATGGCGACGAGCAGCGGCAGGGCCACCACGCCCATCGCCACGCAGAGCTTCACCAGCAGGTTGCTCCGTCCGAGCGCCATCGCCGCCCAAGCCTAGTCCTCCCGCCCCCAGCGCGCGCGACTCCCAAGGTCGTCTGCCCCTCGAATGCCACCGGTTGTCCCAGGTCGTGCCCCCGCCTGCGTACCCCGCGTGCGGCAGGGCGGCCCCACGAGCGGACACGGGCCTCGTGAAGACACCCCCGCGCGCGCCCACCGCGACAGGCCTTGGACACCCGGCGTGGCGCTAGGGACCGGTGACGTGATGAAGCGGCGGACAGCGGATACAACCTTGGGGGGAGGCCCTCGTCGCAGGACTCTCCGGCACCGTAGGAAAATCCCCGCCCAACGTCACAGGTTGTCCGCTCAGAGGGCCTCTTCCCCTGATTTCAGGGGGCCGGGTTGTGCCTGGAAGACGGGTCTTCCGTCGAGGAAAAGGGGCGGGTGCGGAGGCACTCGGGACCCCGAAAGTCTCCCTCTGGGACGGTAACCCGCTGGGTGAACAACCTGAGGCTGACCCGACAAGTTCTGTCTGTCTGCCTCTATACGTCCTATGCCAGCGGCCAAACGTTTCGGGTCGGCAAGGCATGGACAAGAAACTGGCAACCACCATCGGAGCGGCTGCGCGAGTCGCGCGGAACCGGCTGGAGCTCACACAAGCTGACGTGGCCGAACGCATCGACGTGGCCACAGAGGTCTATGGGCGTCTGGAGCGCGGCGGCATGCTTCCCAGCGTGCAGACGTTGCTCAAGCTGTGTCACGAGTTGCATGTGTCGGCGGACGAGCTGCTGGGGCTCGCGTCGCATGGCACCGCGTCCTCGCGCACCAGCGAACCGTCGTCAGCACCCGCCGAGCGACCGGAAGTCCGGCGCTTGCTTCGCACCGTGCGTCAGCTCGAAGCCCCCCACGTGAAGCTGCTGGGGCTGGTGGCCAACGCCCTGGGCCGGCGCTAGCGCGCAGCCCACTTCAAGGGCGCCGGCCCGCGCCTTCTTCTCGTTCCGCTCCACTCAAAGATTCGACAGCAGGCGATCCAACTCGTCCGGCTTCACCGGCTTGACGATGTGCAGGTCGAAGCCCGCCTTGAGCGCCCGGTCGTGTCCCTCTGGCCCGCCGTAGCCCGTAATCGCGACGAGGCGGATGTCGTTGCCCACGCGCGTGCGCAGCTCCTGCGCCACCCGGTAGCCGTCCAGCCCCGGCAGGCCGATGTCCACCAGCGCCAGCTCCGGCCGCTTCTTCACCGCCAGCTCCACGCCCTGCAGTCCGTCCGGCGCCACCTCCACGTGGTGTCCCCACAGCTCCAGGAGCTCCCGCATGGCCTGCCGCGCGTCGGCGTTGTCCTCCACCAGCAGGATGTGGCGCGTGGCCCGGGCGCGCCGCGTGAGCGACGGGGCCACCGGGTCGTCCATGAGGTGCAGGAGCGGCAGCCTCACCTCGAACTCCGAGCCCGTGCCCGTGCCATTGCTT
Source organism: Myxococcus sp. AM011 (assembly GCF_013372595.1). Lineage (NCBI taxonomy): Bacteria > Pseudomonadati > Myxococcota > Myxococcia > Myxococcales > Myxococcaceae > Myxococcus > Myxococcus sp. AM011. The sequence goes on along the minus strand of NZ_JABXEM010000196.1, from coordinate 6,971 downwards.
CGCGCGGTGACCTGACCACCGTGGAGCTGCACCAACTGGCGCACCAGCGTCAGGCCGATGCCCAGGCCCCCGCGCGTGCGCTCCAGGGACGTGTCCGCCTGGGCGAACAGGTCGAAGATGCGCGGCAGCACCTCCGTGGGGATGCCGATGCCCGTGTCGCGCACCCGCACCACGGCCTGCGCGGTGCCGTCCACGCCCTCGCGTTCCACGCGCAGGGAGATGTGGCCGCTGTCGGTGTACTTGGCGGCGTTGTCCAGGAGGTTGGTGAAGACCTGCTCCAGCCGCGTGGCGTCCCCGCTCAGCCACATCGGGACGTCGGGCAGCGACACCTCCAGCCCCAGGCCGCGCGCCTCGGCGGAAGGGCGGATGATCTGCACGACCTGGAGCAGCACCGCGCGCAAATCCAACCGGCCCGTGCGCAGCTCCACCTTGCCGCGCGTAATCCGGCTCACGTCCAGCAGGTCATCCACCAGGCGCGCCAGGTGGTGGGTCTGCCGGTGGATGATGCCGCGCATCCGCGCTTCCTTGGTGTCGTCGGTCGGCTTGCGCTCCAGGATGCCGATGGCCGTCATGATGGCGGCCAGGGGATTGCGCAGCTCGTGCGCGAGCATGGCGAGGAACTCGTCCTTGCGCCGGTCCATCTCCGCCAGCTCGTCGGCGCGCCTGCGCGCGGCCTGCTCCGCCTGCCGCAGCCGTTGCAGCGAGCGCACCGTGGCCACCAGCTCCGAGGCATCGAAGGGCTGGGTGAGGTACGCGTCGGCGCCGGAGTCCAGGCCCCGCGCCTTCTTGTCGGAGGTGACGAAGGTGGCGGACGTGTGCATGACGGCGATGGACGCCGTGCTCGGGTTGGCGCGCAGCCTCGCGCAGACCTCGTAGCCGCTGACGTCCGGCAGCTTCACGTCCAGGACGACGACGTCCGGCCGGTGCTGCTCCGCCATGAGCAGCGCGGACATGCCGGTGGCGGCCTCCAGCACGTGGTAGCCCGCCATCTCCAGGATGCGATTGACCAGGTAGCGGTTGGCGTCGTCGTCGTTGACGTTGAGGACGGTGGCCAGTCGAGGTTCAACCACGTCTCCCCTCCTGTGGGGTGTGGGAGCCCAGGCCCGCCTTGGCCAGGGCGTCGCGGATGCGGCTGATGGCCACCTCGCGACTGAGCGTGTGCTTGGAGAGAATCGCCGAGGTCTCGTGGGCCAGCCGCGCGCGCTCGTCTTCGCGCAGCTCGTGCGAGGTGTGGAGGATGATGGGAATCTCGCGCGTGCGAGGGTCCGCCTTCAGCGCGTCCAGCACGTCGAACGCGGTGATGTCCGGCAGGATGAAGTCCAGGAAGATGAGCTGGGGCACCTGCTCGCGCGCCAGCCGGACGCCGTCGACGCCGCCCGCGGCCTCCAACAGCGAGTAGGGCATGTCCTTGAGCAGCTGCTTGAGCAGGTAGCGGTGCACGTCGTCGTCGTCGATGATGAGGATGCGCTCCACCGGCCCGCTGCGCGCCAGCTCCTGCAGCTTCCTCTGGAGGCGGACCTCGTCCACCGGCTTGAGCCAGAACTCGTCGGCGCCCAGCGCGCGCGCCTTCTGCTCGCGGTCCGTCACCGTGACGACGAGGATGGGGATGTCCCGCGTGGCCTCGCCGTTCTTCATCTCCGCGAGGAAGTTCCAGCTCGTCTCGCCCTCCAGCATGACGTCCAGCACCATGGCGGCGGGCCGCACGCGCTGGAGCACCTTGCGCGCCTCGTCCGTGCTGCGCACCGGCAGCACCTGGAATCCCGAGCGCGACAGGTACTTCTCGTAGAGGAACAGCGTCTGCCGGTCGTCCTCCAGCACCAGCACCGGCGCGCGGCCCGGCTCCAGGTGCTGGCTGCGCTCGGACAGTCCCGCCATCTCCGAGACCTCCATGTGCACGCGGGGGATGGTGACGGTGAAGGTGGAGCCTTCTCCGAGCTTGCTCTGGAGGGTGAGGTTTCCGCCCAGGAGCTCCACCAGCCTGCGCGCCAGCGGCAGGCCCAGGCCCGTGCCCTTCACCTTGCGCTGGATGTGGCTGTCGACCTGGGTGAACTCCTCGAAGACGCGCTCGTGGTTCTCCGGGGCGATGCCGATGCCCGTGTCCTTCACGGTGAAGATGACCGTGTCTCGCGGACCCGGGGCCGCGGAGACGGTGACGTGGCCGGACTCGGTGAACTTCACCGCGTTGGACACCAGGTTGCGCAGCACCTGGCTCAGCCGCGTCTCGTCCGTCTCCAGCTCCAGCGGCTCGGTGGGCTCCACCAGCCGCAGCTCCACGGGCGACTCGTCGGGCACCAGCGGGCGCATCATGCCGCGCAGCGCGGCGAGCAGGTCGTGCACCACGAAGTGGCTGTGGCGCAGCGTGGCCTTGCCCGCCTCCACCTTGGACAAATCCAGGAGGTCATTGACCAGCTCGAAGAGGGACTCGGCTGAGTTGCGGACGAAGGTGACCTGCTTCTCCTGCTCGGCGGACAGCGGCCCGTTGATGGGGTTGAGCAGGACCTTGGACAGGCCGAGGATGGAGTGCAGCGGCGTGCGGAACTCGTGGCTGACGTTGGCGACGACGCGGTTCTTGATTTCAGCGGCGCGGTGCAGGCCCTCCGCCTTCTCATCCAGCGCGGCGTGCAGGCTGCGCATGCCCCGGTTGGATTCGTTCAGCTCCTGGTTGAGCCGCGACAGCTCGTCCGCGCGGCGCTTGAGCTCGCGGCGCTGTCCCTCCGTCTCGCGGTGCAGCGCGGACAATTCGCTCATGGTGGAGCTGACCTGCTCCAGCGCCTGGCCGTAGTCCTCCGGCACCAGGCTGCCCACCAGCAGCACGCCGCCCTGGTGCGGGCGCGCGCGGAAGGCGAAGGTCGTGGGCACGTTGTCATGGCAGAGGATGAGCTCCCAGCCATTCACGCGCTCGTCGCGGGCCTGCACCAGCAACTTGTCGACCTTGTCCTCGGTGCCCTGCGCGGCCATGGCCCGCAGCGACTTGCCGGGCCAGGCATCGAGCAGTTGCCGGGCGCGGGCATCCACCCAGGTGAGCGTCCCCTCGGCGTCACACGCCAGGGCCACCTCGCGGCTCAGGTCGTCGAAGGAGGGGCTGTCGTCAGGCGTGGAGATTCTCATGAGCGCGTCTCGTCCCATGAAACACCGGCGGTGGCGAGCAGCGCGCGGGCCTGGGGATGCCTGGCTCCGAGCACTGCCTTCAACATCCCCAGCACCGTGGGAAATGCCAGCAGTCCGAAGCCCCGGCGCGGCCAGAAGCCCACGTACCAGCGCACGTGGTCCGCCAGCAGCTCGGGCTTGCCCGCGGCGAGTGCATCCGCGAGATATGACAGCTGGAGTCGCAGTTCATCCTCCAATCGGGGCCGGTCCTCCGCCGTGAGGTAGAGGGCCAGACGTGAGGTGGCGGCTCGGCACAGCTCCGCGGCGTCATCTTGCAGCGCCCGCGAGGGTCCTTCCGGATAGCGAAGGGCCTCCCGAGCGGCGCGCACATGCTCGTACGGCTCGGTGCCTGGGCCCCAATTCTCGGCCTCCAACGCGGCGGCCAGCCCGGCGAAATTCAGGTCGAGGTGGAGGGTGGACATTCCTCGCGACACCAGCAAGGTGCGAAGCCACCGCGCATACTCCTCCATGACGGAGGGACGGTGTTCGTCCAACGATTGCACAAGGTAGCGCACATGGAAGCGGGCATCCTCGTCGCCAAAGCGGCGGGTCCGCTCGGCGCCGTAGCGCGCCTCCCAGAAGGGGTCTTGATACATCGGCTCGACAGAGGCTTTGGCGAGGGCATCGGCGCGCGCTTCGATCAGGCGGCTCGGTGTCTCCATTCGGTTCCTCAAACTCCCAGGGTGCGGCAGGCGGCGGCGACCAGCTCGCGCGCGTCCTTGCCGTGAAAGCTCACGTCCAGTTCATGCTCCAGCCCCGGCGCCCAGCGGAAGGCGTGCCCGCCCACGGCGATGGGCAGCTCGGGCATGGCCTGGCGCGCGTGCACCACCGCGCGGCGCAAGGCCGGCAGGTGGTAGGACATCGTCACCGAGAGCGCGAGCAGGTGGGGCTTCACCTCGCGCAGCATGCGCTCCAGGTGCTCGGGCGGCACGTTCGCTCCGAGGAATTGCACGTCGAAGCCGGCCATCTCCAGGAAGTCGCTGGCCATGCGCGCCCCCATCTCGTGCAGCTCCCCCTCCACGCACGACATCATGACGAGCTTGCCGTTGGGCGGGTCTCTCGGCAGGTGGCGGTAGAGGTGGGCGAGCGCGAGCTGGGAGATGGCGGTGGCCTGGTGCTCCTGGGCCACGGAGATGACGTTCTCCTGCCACAGCCGGCCAATCTCGTACTGGGCCTGCTGGATGACTTCCAGATGGAGCACCTGGAGCGGGACGCCGACGAGCAGTCCCTCGTCCACCAGCAGGCGGAGGGCTTCTCTCCGGTTGCCCGCGAGCTGCGCGGTCAGATACCGGGCCCGGAGGTGGGTCAGGGTGTCTTCTGTCTCAATCACGGATGTCACGGGCTCGGGGGGTCGAGTACCGGAAAGTAGTGATGGGGTCCCGCTTCGTTACAGTCGAGTACAGCGGAGCCGGGGTGTTTTCATCGACAACCCGACACTCGACAGGAGCGGCCCCGAGCGCCTGCCTGGTCGGCCGCCCTGTAGATTTTGCAGGAAGCGGGGTAGGGACGAAATCGCGAAGCGGCGGGTGACAGGTTCGCGGAGCACCGGTGTTCCCTTCACCGGACGAGGGAGGCGCGACGCCGGTGTCAATCGATGTGGAGGCCTATTACCGCCGCTACGGCCCCCAGGTGCTCCGGCGCTGCCGCTTCCTCCTGCGTGACGAGGAGAAGGCCGTGGACGCCATGCACGATGTGTTCGTGCAGTTGCTGCGCTACCAGGGGGCGCTGAAGGACGCCGCGCCGTCCAGCCTGTTGCACCGCATCTCCACCACCGTGTGTCTCAACCGGCTGCGGGGGGCGAAGCGCAGGCCCGAGGACCGCGAGGATGAGCTGGTGTTGCAGATCGCCTCCGCGGAGGACACCGAGTCACGCGCCAACGCCCGCGGGATGTTGGACAAGCTCTTCGGCCGCGTGCCGGCGTCCAGCCGGGACATCGCGGTGCTGCACCTGGTGGACGGGATGACGCTGGAGGAGACGGCCGCCGAGGTGGGCCTGTCCGTGTCGGGCGTGCGCAAGCGCCTGCGCGCGCTGACGTCGGCGCTGCAAGAGCTGGAGCTGGAGGCCGCATGAATTCCCCCGCACGCATCCCGGACTGGCTGCTGGAGCGAATCGCGCTGGGCGAGCTCCCCCCCGACGAACTGGCCGCCGCGCGCGCCCTGCTGGAGCAGGAGCCCGGGGGCCTGGAGCGGCTCGCCGCGTTGGAGGCCGACTCACGCGCCACCCTGGAGCGGCTGTCACCCGAGCGCGTGGCCCGCGAGGTGGACACCCGCTTTCGTCGCGGCGCTCAAGCGCGCCAGGCTCCGGCTCGTTCCCCCTGGTTGACGTCGGCGATGGGGCTCGTGCCCGTGCTCGCCGCGCTCGCGCTCTTCGTCATCGCGCAGCCCGACTCCAACCCCGGCGGCGCTCCCAGCTCTCCCGGTACGGAAACGACGGGCCCGGTGGCGGGCCTGGAGCCGGAGCCCACGCGCTCCAAGGGACTGACGCCCCGGCTGGAGGTCCACCGGCAGCGGGCCCAGGCGGACGAGCTGCTCGCCGAGGGTGCCTCCGCCGTCGCGGGCGACGTGGTGCAGCTGGCGTACGTGGCGGCGGGTCGGACCCACGGCGTCATCCTCTCCGTGGACGGGCGCGGCTCGGTGACGGTGCACGCGCCGGAGCAGGGGGCCCAGGCCGCGACGCTCTCGCCCTCCGGCACGCATCGGCTCTCCGGGGCCTACGAGCTGGATGACGCACCGCGCTTCGAGCGCTTCTTCCTGGTGACGTCGGATCATCCCTTCGCGGTGGAGCCCGTCCTGGAGGCGGCCCGGGTGCTGGCGGCCTCTCCAGAAGCGCACACCGCGTCCCTCTTCTTGCCCGAGGGCTTGACGCAGGTGTCCTTCACGCTTCAAAAGTAAGGAGTGATGAAACCCTGCGCCCTTCTCGCACTGTGGCTGTGGGCGGGGGCGGCGGCCGCGGACGTCAGCGCGGTGCGCCCCCTCCCGTTGGTGGAGGGTGAAGGTGCGTTCGCCCAGGACTCGGCGGAAGCAGCGCCCGGCATCCGACGCGGACTGCGCCGCGGCAACGTCCACATGGAGCTGTGGGGAAGCGACATCCAGCTCGCCAACCTCGCGGTGAAGGTGGGCGGAGGTCCGCTCTACCTGACGCTGCTCGCGGGCATCGAACCCGGCAGCGGCGATGAGGCGCGCTTCAGCTTCGGCCTGGGCGTGGGGGGCCATGTGGTGCTGTCGCACCGCTTCTGGCTGGACCTGGACGTGACGGGCGGCGCGGTGCAGCCGGTGCAGAAGCCGCTGGAGGGCGACGGCGGCAACGTGCTGGGCCAGGCCCGGGTGATGCTGGGGGTCCAGGTGCTGCCGCGACTGGCCGTGTTCGCCGGCCCCACCTACAACATGTGGTTCGTGTGGGGGCAGCCGGACTTCGCGTCGGTGACGCGCATGTCCGTGAGCCAGAGCCAGCCGAAGGCGGACCAGCGCCTCCAGCATTGGCCCGGCCTCCAACTCGGCCTGCACTTCTAGCGGCGCCTACTCCAGCTTGCTGGCGCGCAGCACGGTGGCGTCGCCCGAGGGGCCCGCCTTGGGCCGCGTCTCCAGCGAGCCGCGAACCTTGAGGCCGCCCGCCGTCGTGCGCTGCATCAGCGAGTCCATCTGCTGCTCGTTGCCGCCCGTCACCGCCGACAAGTCCAGCTCGTGCACCGGAATCGCGTCCATGTCCGGCTTGTCCGCCAGGACGGCGTTGTAGCTGGGGCAGGGCGGGGCGATGCAGCGGATGCCGCTGTCCTTGACGATGTAGACGGCGCTCTCACCCGCCTTGGCCTCGCCGCCGTTGCCGGG
>NZ_JABXEM010000195.1:0-22834 GCF_013372595.1 Myxococcus sp. AM011 | reverse complement strand
CATCCCAGTCGTCCCAGTCGGGACCCTGGGGCTCCACGATGCAGCCCGCAAGTGTTCCCGCGAGCGCGATTGCCCACCAACGACGCGCGTGCATGTGTGACGTGCCTCCGGGGGAGCCTGGGGGTCCGGCCGTACCAAGGGGATGGCTCCACCGTGCCCCTGGACGGAGGGCGGCGGGGTTTATTCACGGGCAGCACCAGGAACCCTCGCGAGGTGGGTTCCCATCGGGTGGGTCGCCCGGGGCCGGGTAGATTCGGTCCCATGGCTGGCTCTCCTCGTGTCCTTCTCCTCGCTGAACGCTTCCCGCCCGATATCGGAGGGCTTGCTCGCAGTGGCGCTCGCACTGCTGGCGCCCTGGCTCGACTGGGGGCTCGGGTGGACGTGCTCGCGTGGACGCGCACGGCGGCTCCAGGCGCTTTGAGCACGCTGGATGACGCGGGCGAGGTGACGCCGTTTGCTCGCGGTGTCACGTTGCATCGGCTGGGCCTGTTCGGAAGCAGCGACCTGTCGATGCAACACACGCTGGATGTGCTCGACTATCTGCACTCGAAGCGGCGCTATGACCTGGTATGGGGGCACTACCTGTCGCCGCCGGGATTCCTCGCCGTCGTGTTCGCTGCCTCGGTGGGGATTGCATCCACGGTGAGTGCTCGGGGCAATGACGTGGACCAGCACATGTTTCCTCCCGGGGATTTCGCTCGGCTCCTGTGGACGCTCCAGCGCGCGGATGTGCTCACCGCTGCTTCCGCCGACCTGGGTCGGAAGATGGGGTTGTTGCTCGGGAAGGATGCTCGGGTGGAGGTCATCCCCAACGCCGTCGACACCGAGGTGTTCTCACCGGGGCTCGCGGACCCGGCGCTGCGCGAGCGGCTCGGCATCGCTCCAGGCGAGGTGGTGCTCGGGTTCTCGGGGGAGCTGCGTCACAAGAAGGGACTGCCGTTCCTGCTCTCCGCGCTGTCGGAGGTGCGGCGGGCTCGGCCCGCGTGTCTGCTCGTCATCGGTGAGGTGCGTCCACGCGACGCGGAGCACCTCGTTGCCTACCGCGCGGAGCATCCCGAGGACGGTGCTCGCATCATCGTCTCCGGCGCGTTGGAGACACCCGAGGCCATCGCCGCGCACCTGCGCCTGTGCGATGTGTATCTCCAGCCGTCACTGTGGGAAGGGATGCCGAACGCGCTGCTGGAGGCGATGGCGTGTGCCTGCCCCGTCATCGCCAGTGACGCGGGTGGCATCCCCGAGGCCGTCGACCATCAGCGCAACGGATTCCTCGTGTCGAAGGCCCTGTTGAATCACCTCGGGCAGGCGTGTCTCGACGTGTTGTCGCTGTCGTCGGAGCACCGGGCGGCGATTGGCTCCGCCGCGCGCAGGCGCATCCTGGAGCGGTTTCAGTCCGATGCCGAGGCGGAGGTGCTGCGCCGCGTGCTGGCCCGCGCGGTGCCCAGAGTGGGCTGAGGGTTCGCGCGACGCTCGCCGCAGCTTCCCGAAGCGTGCGGACAGGTCACCCGTGTTCAGCCTCGCGCCTTCTCTTCAGTCCGAGCTGCTCCTCATAGGCCACCACCAGTGCCTCCCGCGCTCGGGTCCAGGTGAAGTCGCGCTCCACACGGGCGCGGGCTCTCGCACTGAGCGAGGGTCCGAGTTCGGGACTGGCTCGCAGGTCTTTCACCGCCTCCGCGATGGCCTTCGGTGAGCCTGGCCTCACCAGCAACACCTCATCGTGCCTCGCGAGCGTCCGCACCACCGGCAGGTTCGACGCGATGACCGGCGTGCCCGACGCCATCGCCTCCAACAGCTTCAGCGGACAGCAGCCCTGCACGCAGTTGCGGTCATTCACCGGCAGCGGCACCAGCACCGCGTCGCATTCGTGATGCAGCGCCGCCAGCGCGTCTTGCGGCATCGCCTCGCGCAGCTCCACCGCTCCCTCCAACAGCAAATCGCCACACCGCTCCAGCATCGCCCTCCGCTGGTGCTTGCGCAGCGGCCCCACCAGCGTCAGCACCGCGGGCATCTCCGCTCGCAACAGCCGCAGCGCATCGATGGCGTGATGCACTCCCTGCCACGACGTCATCGTCCCGCTGTAGAGCAGCCGCACCGGTTGCCCAGGCTCCAACAATCGCGGCGACGCGTGACGAAACACCTCCAGCTCCACGCCGTTCGGAATCACCCGCACGCGCGACGCCTCCGCGCCCCGCTTCACCAGGTACTCCGCCGTCACCTCACTGGGGGTCACCAGCAGATCCGCGCTCGCGATGCACGCGTCCTCCTGCGCCACCAGCTTGAGCATCAGCTCCGCGTCCTCCGCCACGTCCGGGTGGTGATACTTCAGTTCAATCGATGGCAGCCCGTTCACCTCGAACACCAGCGCATCCGTCAGCGCTTGCTTCCTCCGCGCCACCGGATAGCCCTCGAAGATGGAGCGCACGTGGACCACCTTGGCCCGGGGTCTGTTCCGCCACCACGCCGCCAGATGCGTGCGGAACGACAACGCCTGCGCCACCAGGTCCCGCCCCCGCGCATCCAGTGGGTGATACGTCACTCCCTCCACGAGTGGATGCGGGGCCGCGCTCGCGGTGGGGCCCTCTCGCAGCGCCAGCAGGTCCACGTCCCCGAAGGCAGTACCCAGGGCCTCCACGAAGGCTCGGATGTGCACGGCGGCTCCCTTGGGAGCGGGAAAGCGGTCGAAAGAGGCGTAGATGATGCCGGACGCGGAAGCCACGCCCGCGTGGTATCGCGGCTCACCCGGCTCGGCAAACCGGACGGTTTGCCCCGCTCCTCGCCGACCCATACACTCCGCGCTCGTTCCTTGGCTCCGAAGGGGAGCTGCCGCCTTGGCCTTCGACATCGACCGCTTTCGTACGGAGAAGCGCTACAGCAACACCGCGCCCGTCTCCGAGCTGATGGAAGACCTGGGCGTCCTCGCGCGCTTCGACGTGGAGATGGATGTCGTCAAGCGCCGCTGGCAGCGGCGGGCCTTCATCGTGGGCGGCGTGGGCGCGGGCCTGTTCGTCCTGTCGAACGTCCTCGACTCCGAGCTCAACCCCACGTTGACGAGCGGCCTGCTGTTCGGGGGCATCGGCCTGCTCATCGTCATGGTCGTCCTCCTGTTCAAGGCCTTCCGGTTCGGCCGGAACGACCTGGAGGACCGCCGCTACCAACTGCCCACGCTGTTGCTGCGACGGCTGGGCCGTGACATCGCTCCCGAGGAGCCCGTGTCGCTGGAGTTGGACTTCCACGCCATCGACCACAAGGCCAAGTGGAAGGGCAAGGGCATGGCGGGCACGTGGAAGACGAATGAGTTCGAGGACCCGTGGCTGTCGCTCCAGGCCCGTCTGCGCGACGGCACGCACCTGCGCCTGGCGATGACCGAGTGGCTCCAGAAGCGCTCGCGCACCCGCCGCAGTCCCGGGGGCAAGTACAAGACGAAGCACAAGCAGAAGAGCGGCACGTACCTCCAGGCCCAGCTTCGCGTGAAGCCCGAGCGCCACCCCGGGCTCGCCCGACTCCAGAGCGCGGCCCGCTCGGCGGTGAAGCTCCCTCCGACGGTGGCGCTCACGAAGCTGGAGGTGTCCGACGACCGGCTCGGCCTGCGCGCCCGGATGGACTCCGACTGGGAGGCAGCCGAGTACGTGCAGCTTCCCTCACGAGATGCGACCCGCACGTGTCTCATGATGTTGCTGAGCCTCTACCAGGTGCTCAACTTCTCCACCTCCCAGCGCAAGCAACTCCCCGCGAGGGCCTCTCCATGACGTTCCGCGCGCTCCTGCTGAGCCTCCTCCTCACCGCCGCCTGCTCGCGTCCGTCGGGCTCCGAGGCTCCGTCCTCCCAGACACAGGCCGCCACCGCGGGCGACGAGGTCCCCCTCCCGGGCAAGCTCAAGTTCAAGGACGCCGACGACCGCGAGCGCTTCTCCCTCAAGCCCAAGGATGATGGCGCCAAGCTGGTGGACGGAGAGGACCGCGAGCTCGCCCGCTACAAGTGGAAGGGCGCCGCCCTCAAGGTGTCCGGTCCGGATGACACGGCCCTGGGCTACGTCGTCGGCTCCGCGGGCGGCGCGCTCACCGTGAGGGACGGCGAGCAGCGGCAGGTGCTCTACACCCTCGCGCGGCAGGGCTCCGGCTGGCGGCTCACCGACGCGAAGGGCGCGCTGCTCTACACCGTGTCCTCGGACAACGAGGGCGCGCGCATCGAAGATGCCTCCGGCACCGAGGTCGCCCGCGTGAAGGTGCGCGAAGGCAAGGTGTCCCTCCGCGAGCCCGGCGGCAAGACGCTGCTCGCCACCAAGTCGCTGGTGCGCGCGGACGCGGCGGCGTGTCTCGCCTTCGAGAAGCTGGACCTCCCCTTCCGCGTGGCGCTGCTCCATCAAATCCAGACGCCGCCGTCCGAGTCCGCGCCATGAGTCCCTTCTCCACCGACGGCTGCGAGGTGAGCACGGGCTTCCTGTTCTCCCACCCGTGCGGCCTGCCCGCCGGCGCGCTGTGCCCGCGCTGCGGCAAGCGCGTCTGTGACGCGCACCTGACGAGTCAGGAGGACGCCCTCGTGTGCACGAGCTGCGCGGCCCTGGGCAGCGGCGACTCGGAGGACGACGGCTCGACGAACGAGGACTCGGACGACGCGAGCTCCTACTACACGGAATACGGCTACTACGGCTCGGGCTCCTCGTGGTCGCGGGGCGCCTCGAAGGACCCGCACGACTTCACCGAGGCCGACGGCGAGAGCCTGCGGCACGAGCAAGATGCCTCCTTCGAGGAGGACCTGGGCGGAAGCTGATGGGCGCGCGCTGGCTCATCTACGCGTTGGGCGGAGGCATGGGTCACTTCACCCGCGCCTGTGGACTCGCGCGCGTGGCGGCCCGACGGGGACACCGCGTCACCGTCGTGACGAACAGCGTCTTCGCTCCGGACGTCCCACTGGAGGACGTGCTGGGCGCGGGTGCCCATGTGCACCGGCTCAACCCGGACCTGGCCAAGGCCGCGGTGCGCGAGGCGGTGGAGTGCCTGCTCGACGGCGTGCGTCCCGAGGTCCTCGTGGTGGACACCTTCCCGCGGGGACTCGCGGGGGAGCTGGCGCCGCTGTTGCCCGGGCTGCGCATGGGCAAGGTGCTGGTGCACCGCGACTTGAATCCCACATACGTGGAGCGCTTCAACGTCGCGGCGGCGGTGGAGGACTTCGACCTGCTGCTCGTCCCCGGTGAGGACGCGCCCTTCTCCCAGCACCCGCGCGCCGTGCGCACCGCGCCCTGGCTCCTCCTGGAGCGCGACGAGTGGCTCAGCCGCGCGCAGGCGAGACAGCAGCTCGGCGTGGACCCGGAGGATGCGCGGCCGCTGGTGGCGGTGATGGGCAGCGGCAACGCGGAGGAGGTGGCGGAGGCGGGCGCCATCGCCACGCGGCTCCAGGCGCGGCTCGGGGCGTTGGCGCCGGTGCGGTGGCTGGCACCTCCCGGGCCCTGGTTCCCCGTGCGGCCCTCGAAGTCCGGTGCGCCCACGCGCAACCTGCTCCAACCCGTGCGCGTGTGGCCGGCGCTGGCGGTGATGCCAGGGGTGGACATCCTGGTGGGCGCGGGCGGGTACAACACCGTGCAGGAGGCTCGCGTGACGGGCACTCCGCTGGTGGCCCTGGCGCGGGCCCGGCGCTACGACAGGCAGGCGGTGCGGCTGCGTCCGGAGGAGCTGGCCCGCACCGAGGCGGAGCTGATGGAGCGAGTCGTCGCGCTGGTGGGCCCTCGCGTCGCGCGCGCGCCGGAGACGTACTCCGGGGGTGCCAGGGACGCGGTGGCGCTCATCGAGCGCGCCGTGCTCAGTGCTTGAGGTCCTTGTGGCCCGGCGCCGGGTCGATGCCGTGCGCCATGATGAAGTGGTAGACGACCTGCGGGTCTTCCTTCGGCCCGCTCATCAACTCCACCAGGAAGTGGCCCTGCGTGCCCGAGTCCGGGTCCGGCGCCACATTCACCTCGGTGACTTCGCGGCCCGCCATCACCAGCTCGCCCACGAGCACCTTGCCCTTGAGGACCTGGATGATGTGCTGACGGTCCTCCTCCAAGAGCAGCCAGTGGAAGTCGTCGTGGTCATACAGCATCGCGTCGACGGAGCCGCACCGGAGGATGCATTGGGTGTGTTCCTGGAGCCAGCGCCAGAAACCATCGAACTTCAGGGTACGTACCGGCTGGGGGAGCATGTCCATGGTGGCCTCGCGCGCGGCCAGGGGAGCTCACGCTCGCCCGCCACGTCCGACCTTCCCTAGCACGATTGCCCTCTCCCGGCGCTGATGCCGTGCGGGGAACCCCCCACCACGCCCGGTTGCTGTCCACCCGGTGAATCCCCATCGTCCTGTCCTTGTTCCTCCAGTCATGAAGGGGGCGTCGCATCCACACCCGCCCTCGGCTTCCGCGAGGTCCCAACCGTGAGCTTCCCCGCCCAGAGCCAGGTCCTTCGTGGCGTCCGCCCGACGCATCCGGAGGCGACATGAGTCTGCGCGCCTGGCTCGCCGCCATCATGGGTGGACTCGCCCTGCTGACGCTCGTGGCCGCCAGCGCGCTCATCGCCCTGACGAACGCGCAGAACCACTCGGCGAACACGCTCGGCAACTCCGTGGAGGGCCTCCACCTGGCGGAGGAGCTGGAGATCGACCTGCTCATCCACTTCCGGCTCAGCGGCGTGGCGGGCCCCGTGGAGGCGACGTCGACGCTCATCCGGGGAAGGACACTCGAGAGCATCGAGTCCTCGTTCCCCCGCCTGCTGGACGCCCTCAACAGGACGGCTTCCGGCCCCACCGAGCAGGGGCTCATCCGGGAGGTGGACAAGAACTTCGACGCCTACCTCGTCGCCCAGCGAGGGGCCGCCGAGCTGCCCCAGCGTCTGCGCGCGCAGCGGGCCATCCCCTCCCTGGACGCCGCGCTGGATTCGTTGGAGCGGCTGGTCCAGCTCAACGTGGAGGAAGCCCGGGCGGCACGGGAGTCCTCGGCGGACCTCAACCGGATGGGCAACGTCGTGGGGCTGGTGCTGTGCGGCCTGCTGCTGGTGGGCCTGGTGACGGGCACCTTCCTCTTGCGCCGCATCGCGTGGCAGCCCCTGCGCGACATCAGCCAGGCCATGCGCCGCTTCGGCGCGGGCCGCAAGCGCACCCGCGCGCCGGTGGCGGGGCCCACGGAGCTGCGCGACATGGCGCGCACCTTCAACGAGATGGCCAACAGCCTCACGCACCAGCAGGAGCAGCAGCTCGCCTTCCTCGCCGGCGTGGCCCATGAGCTTCGCAATCCGCTGTCCGCGCTGAAGCTGTCCACCGCGCTCACCGAGCGCAGCCGCGCGCAGCTCACGCCGGAGCGCATGCAGCGCACGCTGGCGCTGGTGGGACGGCAGGTGGAGCGGTTGGACCGGATGGTGGGTGATTTGCTCGACTCCACCCGCATCGAGGCGGGCAAGCTGGAGCTGCGGCCGGAGGTGCGCGACGCTCGCGAGCTGGCGCGGGGCGTGGTGGAGCTGTACCGCTCCAGCGACGGCGGACACGTGTTGCAGCTCGACGTGCCGGAGACGCCGCTGCTGGTGCGCGGGGACCCGGACCGGCTGGAGCAGGTGATGGCCAACCTGGTCAGCAACGCGTTGAAGTACTCGCCCTCCGGCAGCCGCGTGGACGTGGCGGTGCGCCGCGAGGTGGACGACGTGCTCCTCATCGTGAAGGACCAGGGCGTGGGCATCACCGAGGACGAGAAGAGCATGCTGTTCGCCCCCTTCCAGCGACTGGGGGATGCCCGGAGCAAGCGCGCCCCGGGCGTGGGGCTGGGGCTGTCCGTCGCCCGGCGCATCGTCGAGGCGCATGGCGGGCACATCGAGGTGGAGAGCACGCCCGGCGTGGGCTCGACGTTCTGCGTCCGGCTGGCCCTCGTCACCCCGGAGGCGGCGGGCGCCGCGGAGCATCCGGATGCGGGAGCCGTGGTGCCTCCGGACGCCCTGCACTAGACGCAAAGCGTTGCGTCCCGTGCTTCCGTCGGAGTCTCTGGGTGCGCCAGCGAGGCGTCGGACGTACCTTCCGGGCTCCATGACAGGAGTCGCCTGGAACATGAAGATTTCGCGCCGAGTCGCGCCGCTCGCCATCCTGCTGTCCGTGGGGGGACTGGGGGCGTGTGCCTCCCGCCAACCGGCGCCCGAGGCCCAGGCCGCGAAGCCCGCCGCCCCCGCCTCTGTCGTCCAGTCCACGGAAGGCGGCTTCTCCGTCGCGCTGCCCGGGCCGGTGAGCCAGGAGCGCCGCTCCCAAGTGACGGATGTGGGCGAGGTGACACTCCACACGTTCATCGCCGTCCGTCCGGAGTCGGACACGGCGTACTACGTCTCGTACACGGACTTCCCCTCGGCGGCGGTGTCGCAGGCGAAGCCGAGCGACGTGGTGTCCCGCGCCAGCCTGGGCGCGCTGGAGGCCCTGGGCGCCACGGGCGTCTCCTCGAAGCCGCTGACGCTGGAGGGCTTCCCGGGCTGGGAGGTGGAGGGCGTCTCCGGGCCGCGCCGGCTGCGAGGCCGCTTCTACCTGGTGGGCCCGCGCCTCTATCAGCAGCTCCTCCTGCACCCGGAGGGCAAGCCGCCCCAGGACGCGGAGGGCTTCTTCGAGTCGTTCCGCCTGGACCCCCAGATGGCGGCCATGCTCTCGGGCGCGCAGCGCTCCTGAGCGCGGTGGGCCCGAGTGTCCTAGTGAGGGCGGGTGCGGTATGCCAGCCCCGCCATGAATCTCTCGGCCATCGACCTCAACCTGTTCCTCGTGCTGCACGCGGTGCTGGAGACGGGGAGCGCCACGGGCGCGGCACGGCAGCTCCACGTCACCCAGTCGGCGGTGAGCAACGCGCTGGCGCGGCTGCGGGAGTTGTTGGGAGACCCGCTCCTGGTGCGGCAGGGGAAGGGGCTGGTGCCCACGCCTCGCTGCGAGGAGTTGAGGCCGCTGCTCGTCAACGCGGTGGCGCAGCTCCAGGTGGCCGTGGATGGCCAGCGCTTCCTGCCCGAGGAGAGCACGCGCCGCTTCACGCTGGCCTGCGGTGACAACCAGGACGTCTGCGACGTGCCCCGCGTCGTGGAGGCCTTCGCGCGCCGCATGCCACAGGCGCGGCTGCGCGTGGTGAGCATCGACTTCCTCGTCGCGTCGGATGGCATGGCGACAGGCGAGGTGGACGTCGCGCTGGGGCCTCGGCTGGTGGCCACGCGGGAGGGTTTCTGCGTGGAGGACCTCTACCTGGAGGATGTGGCCTTCGTCGTCCGCGAGGACCACCCGCTCATCCACGGGACGGTGCTGACGCGGGAGGCGTTCAACGCCTGCAAGCACATCGACATCGTCATCACCCAGGGCCGCCCGGGCGTGGGGCGCTCCATGTTCGAGCGGTTCCGCAAGGAGAACGGCCTGGAGTACAGCTCGGCGCTCGCCGTCTCCCACTTCATCGCCGCGGGCATGGCCGCCACGCGCACCGACTACATCGCGGGCATGCCGGGACGCACCGCGGACGTCCTGTGCGCCATGTTGCCCTTGAAGCGCCTGCAGTTCGTGCCCGCGCCCGCGCCCATGACGATGTCGCTCATGTGGCACACCCGCACGGACGCGGACCCCGGCTCGCGCTACTTCCGGCAGTTGCTGCTGGACGTGTTGAAGGACATGCCGCCGGCTCGCACAGAGGCGCGCGCGAAGACCCCATCGTCAGGGTCCTCGCGCCGCGCCCGGAGCCGCTGACACCCGCTGGACCCGGTGGTCCAGGGGCGTTCAGCGTGCTCGCCGCTCACCTCGTCACGGGGAGGCGACGGGGGCGTCCTCCGGGATTTCACCGAAGCCGCCGGACTCGAAGTCGTGAATGGCCTGCAGCACTTCGCGCTGGCTGTTCATGACGAAGGGGCCCAGATGGACGATGGGCTCGCGGAGGGGCTCACCCGCGAGGATGATGACGTGCGTGTCCGTGTCGGCACGCAGGGACAGGAACTCGCCGTCGTTGGCGAAGAGGGCGAGCTCCCCCTCGGTGGCCGTCTCTCCGCCGGACGACACGCGACCGGAGGCGATGAGGACGATGGCGTTGTGGTGCTTCGGCAGCGGAACCTGGAGGTCCGTCCCCGCGCTCAGCCGCACGTCGAGCAGGGAGATGGGCGTGAAGGTCCGCGCGGGGCCCTGGGTGTCGTTGAAGCCGCCCGCGATGACTCGCACCGTGCCGCCCTCGACGGGGACGGTGGGAATCTGGGTCGCGGTGATGGGCTGGTAGCCCGGCGCGGCCCGCTTGTGAGCGCGGGGCAGGTTCACCCAGATTTGAAGCATCTCGAAGACGCCACCGCGTCGGGAGAAGGCATGCTCATGGTACTCCTCGTGGAGGATGCCGGACGCCGCCGTCATCCATTGCACGTCGCCCGGGCCGATGACGCCCGAGTGGCCCGCGTTGTCGCGATGCGCGACGTTGCCTTCGAACGCGAGGGTGACGGTTTCGAAGCCGCGATGCGGATGCCAGCCGACGCCCCGCTGCCCCTTCGCGAGGGCAGGGTAGTGATGCGGAGGATGGTGGTCCAGGAGCAGGAAGGGGCTGACGCGCTCCTGCGAAACGCCGCCACTGGGGACGAGTGTCTTGACGCGGAAGCCGTCACCGACCCAGTGGAAGGGCCCGCCGCCGTGGACGCTCTCGAGCGTCCGCGCACGGGGAAGCGCGTGGGGAACGATGGGGGGAGTGAGTGTCTGGGTCGTGGTGCTCATGACACAGAACGTAAGGGCCAGGGCGGGTGTGTAAATCGCTCCCGCACATGATGCTTAGCATCACGTCGTGTGATGGTCCGCGAGCGCGAGCTGGCAGAGCGAGGTGAGCCGGTTGGAGGCCCACGTCGCCACCGGGCCCAGCGGCGTGCCCTTGCGGCGCACCAGGGCGAGGGGCCGTTGGGGCGGAGGCCCGCCCTCATAGGCGGCGAGCCGCAGCCGCATCAGCCTCCCCGCCGCCAGGTCCTCGCTCACCAGGTGCTCGGGCTCGTGGCCCCAGCCGAGCCCACCGAGGATGAGGGCATGTTTCGTCATCAGGTCCGCGACGCGCCAGCTTTTCGCCGAGAAGACGCCCCGGTCCGCCGTGCCCGCCTTTCCAGTGGGCAGACGCTCACTGAGGACGAGCTGGGTGGTGGTGGCGAGGTGCTCGTCGGTGATGACGCCCTTCACTTTCGCGAGAGGGTGTGACGGCGCGGCGACGGGGAGCATGCGCAGGAGCGCGATGGGGCGCTGCTCCAGGCCGGTGAGGTCCAGGTCCGCGCCCGCGATTCCGAGCGTGGCCTTGCGCTCGCGCAGGCGCTCCGTCACGGCGGAGAGCAGCTCCACCTCCAGCGTCAGTTCCACCTCCGGGTGTGCCTCCGCCAGCTCCTTCACGAAGGACAGCAGCGCGGGCGTGGGGAACATGGCGTCGACGACGAGCGCGAGCTGGGTCTCCTCGCCGCTCTTGAGGCGGCCGACGACGGTCTGGAACGTCGCGAGGTCGTCATGCAGTCGCCGCGCGGCGGCGACCACGGCCTCGCCCTTCATCGTCAGGCGGGGGACGCGGCTGCTGCGGTCGAAGAGGCGCAGGCCGAGCTGCTTCTCCAGACGCTGCATGGCCTGACTGACGGCGGGTTGTCCCTGGCCCAGGCGCCGGGCCGCCGCGGAGAAGCTGCCCTCCTCGGCCACCGCGCGGAGCGTCCTGAGCTGGTCGATGGTGACGCTGTCGAGCACCTGGCGACTGCATCACATCGACGCGGGCGTTGCACGCGTGGCGGGCCTTGCCCTACTTGCGCGCGGACAGCCAGGATACGATGAGCGAGCTCAGCGTCGCGGCGGCGGTGCTCTCCGAGATGGCGCCCCGGAGCATGTCGCGGGAAATCGCCTCCGCCGCGCCGATGATGCCCACGCAGCGCTGCCGCAGGGTCTCCTTCGGCAGCTCGCAGTAGGGCGCGAGCGTGTCCCGATAGAAGTCCACGTAGTTGTCCAACACGCCTTGATAGAAGTTCTCCATCTGCCCGTCGCCCTTGAGCGCGGCGGTGATGGCGTGCTGCTCGGGGCCGAGCGTCACATAGCAGTTCATGTACGCGCCGCTCATCACCCTGGCGACGTCCTCCAGCTTGCGCCGCGTGCGCTGGAGCGCCTCCTCGAGCTGGGTGACCTGCTTCGCGTCGAGGCGCTCATACAGCGCCATCAACAGCCCGGCGCGCGACTGGAAGTGCTCGTAGGGGATGGGCTTGCTGACGCCCGCGCGCTCGGCGAGGTGACCGAGCGTCAGCGCGTCCGTGCCCTCCTGCCTCACCACCGTCATCGCCACGTCGAGCAACTGCTCGCGTCGCTGGGCCTTGGGAAGCTTCTTGGCGGTGGGCTCACTCATGGGACGTCGCGACGGCACCCTTGGGGCTTAGTCGCCTCGACGCGGACGCGCAACCGGACCCCCACCGCGTCGAAATCGTGGCGAACCTACTTTTAGTAACTTACTTTAAGTAGGGTCAACGCAGCGCCATTTCCGCCGGCCCGCCGGCACCTTCAACCACTGCCCCATGGGGCAGGGGAGCGCACCCGTCATGTCTTCGAACACTCGGAAACCCGTCCTCATCGTTGGTGGCTCGGGCGTCGTCGGCTCCCAGGCCGCCAAGGCCTTGCGCCGGCTGCAACCGGACCTGCCGCTCACGATTGGCGGCCGGGATTTGGCCCGCGCGCAGGCCGTGGCCCGCGAGGTCGGCCTCGCCGACGCGGCGACGGTGGACCTGTCCCGGCCTGACTTGGGCCAGCCCGCGAGCCGCGCCTACAGCGCCGTCGTCCTGTTCGTGAAGGACGACACGCTGAACTCGCTGCGGTACGCGCAGATGCACGGGCTGCCGTACCTGGGCATCTCCACGGCCTTGTTCGAGGTCGCTCCCGAGGTCGCCCTCCACATGCATCAGCCCACGCGCTCGCCCATCTTCCTGGGCAGCAGCTGGCTGGTGGGCGCCGCCACGCTGCCCGTGCTCCAGTTCGCTCGGGAGTTCCGCGCGCTGGAGTCCATCGCCATCGGCGCCGTGCTCGACGAGCAGGACGTGGGCGGGGCCGCCGCGTACGTGGACCTGGAGCGGCAGAAGGCCGCGCCCAACAACCTCATCCTGGAGAACGGACAGTGGCGCTGGGTGGGCGGGGCCGAGGCGCTGCGCACCTTCCGCGACACCGAGGGGAATGACCTCCAGGGCCAGGCGTACTCGCTGATGGACGCCCCGAGCCTCGCCGCCGCGACGCAGGCGAAGTCCATCCGCTTCGATGTCGCCATCGGCACCTCCGCGCCGCGCCGCCGTGGCGAGCCCTTCTCCACCGAAATCATCTTCGAACTGGAAGGCACGCTGCACGACGGAACCCGGGCGCGCGTGCGTCACGAGCTGATGCACCCGGAGGGGCAGGCACCGATGACGGCGGTGGGTGTCGCCGTGGGCGTCGAGCGGTTGCTCGGGCTCGCGGGAGGCGCGCCCGTCGCACCGGGCCTCTACCTCCCCCATGTCCTCATCGAGCCGGAGTACCTGCTGCGCCGACTCCAGGAGTCCGGCACCCGGCTTCGTCGCGCGTGATGTCCCTGCTTCTTCTCCTCACAGGAGTCCCAACATGAACGCATCGAACCTGAAGCCCGTCCTCGTCATCGGTGGCTCCGGCGTCGTCGGACGCCGCGCCGTGAAGGCCCTGCGCGAACTGCACCCGGAGCTGGCCCTCCGAATCGGAGGACGTGATGTGAACAAGGCCGCGACGCTCGCGCGGGAGCTGGGCCACGCGGAGGCCGTGCGCATCGACCTGGAGCGCGAGGACCTGGGGCTGCCACCGGACGCCGCCTTCAGCGCGGTGGTGGTGCTGCTCAAGGACGACTCACTGCGCTCGATGAAGTACGCGCAGGCGAAAGGTGTCCCGTACGTCTCCTTCTCCGACTTCGTCTTCGACATCGGCCCGGCGGTGGCCCTCCACATCCAGCACCCCACCGCCGCGCCGGTGCTCTTCCTGGGGCACTTCCTGGGCGGCACCGTGGCCCTGGCCACCCTCCAGTTCGCGCGCGAATTGAAGAAGGTCCACGCCATCCAGATTGGCGCCGTCTTCGACGAGGAGGACGTGGGAGGTCCGGCGGCCAGCGGAGACATGGCGCGCCTGACGAAGGGCGTGCCCAGCCCGCTGATTCGCAAGGACGGGAAGTTCCTCTGGGCCACCGCGGAGGAGGACGTGACGCGGACCTTCCAAGGCGCGGACGGCACGCAGTGGCAGGGCCGCGCCTATCCCCTGCTGGACGTGGCCACCCTCGCGGCGGTGACGGACGCGAGCACGGTGCGGCTCGACTTCGCGCTTCGGGCCGCATCCAGCCGGAAACCCGGCCAGGGACCGGGCCACGAGGTCGTCATCGAGCTGACCGGTGAGTCGCCGGAAGGGACGATGAAGCATGTCCGTTACACGCTCGTTGATGGGGATGTTCACTCGGGGCTGAGTGGACGGGGCGTGGCGCTCGCGGTGGAACGGCTGGTGGGACTCGTGGGCGCCGCGCCCGTTGGACCTGGAATTTTTTCACCTGAATGCGTGTTAGACTCGGCCCACGTCATCGAGCGCCTGAAGGCGTGGGGTACACGGATTCAACGTGCGTGACGTGGGGGGATGACCCGCGCTCCAGCGTGGGACGACTCCGGAGGAGGGGCTCTTACGCCGTGCCAGGAGGCTGTCAGCCCTGGCGCGGATACTCGCGATTGGCGCCTTGCTCCGCACCCAGAGGGAACCTCATCCCATGACGAGCCCGCTGTCCGCCGCACCCGTGTCGCTTCCGCCGCATTCCGCACCGCCTCCCACACGTGTCGCAGCCGAGAAGTTCGAGCTTTCCCGGTTCGAGGGCGTTCTCGCGGACAAGACGAACCCCGTCTCGAGTCCGAGCGCTCCTCAGGAAGTCGCCTCCGTGGGCGTGGTGCCCCCGGTGGCGAAGATGGACGGGACGGTGCTCAACGGCATCTCCCGCTTCGTGCAGGAGCTGGAGCAGGGCCAGCGCGTGATGGACCATCTCATCCGGTCGGCGTCCTCCGGCTCGCGCTACTCCAACGCGGAGCTGCTGTCGCTCCAGGCGTCCATGTACCGCTACGCGCAGGTGTTGGACCTGGTGAGCCGCATCGTGGAGAAGGGCACCAACGGGCTGAAGGACGTCCTCAAGACGCAGGTGTAGCTACCCCGTCTTGCGACGCCGGCTCGCGGTTGGGGGCGGGGGCTCCTCTTCCAGCCGCGCGCTCAGCGCCTCGCGGACGGCGAGGACGCGGGCCTTCAAGTCCCGCAGCTCCTCCACGGCGAGCCCCGACGCCTCCAGGATGGACACGGGCACGCACTCCGCCTTCGAGCGCAGCGCGCGGCCCGGGGTCGTCAGCCGGATGCGCACCTGGCGCTCGTCCAGCATGTCCCGCTCACGCTTGACGAGGCCCGCCGCCTCCAGCCGCTTGAGCAGCGGCGTCAGCGTCCCCGAGTCGAGGAGCAACCGCTCCCCCATCGCCTTCACCGTGACGTCGTCCTCCTCCCACAGCACCATCATCGCCAGGTACTGGGGGTAGGTGAGGCCCAGCTCCTCCAAGAGCGGCCGGTACGTCCGGTTGAGCAGGTGCACCGTCGAATAGAGGGTGAAGCACAGCTGCTCGTCGAGGTGGAGCGCGTCGACACGCTTCTTGGGCTGGGGCATGGCGGTTCCTCCCTGCAACATGCGGCCCAGGTCCATTGCGCGCAATGGAATCGTGCTTCAGCTCTTTACGGGAGGGCGCGAGCGTCGCAGCCAGTGGGGCACGTGCTCCAGGAGGGCGTGCCCGTCGAAGGGCTTGAGCAGGGTGTCGAGCACCGCCGGATGGTGGACCGGGCGAGACGTCAGGGCCACCACGGTCAGCCCGGCCCATGCGGGGTGGCGGGTGACGCGCTCCAGGAAGGCGCGCCCGTCCATGCGAGGCATCTCCATGTCCAGCAGCACCAGCGAAGGCCGCCCGTGCACCTCCAGCCAGGTGAGCGCCTCCAGTCCATCCTTCGCGACCGCGCTGGGGTAGCCCGCGCTCGTGAGGACGTCGACAACGGACGCTCGCAGGTCCGCGTCATCCTCCACGACGAGCAAGGTTCCTTCGGAGGCGCCTGGCATGAGAGGTCTCCCCTAGGACAGCGTGGATGTGAGGTACAGGGAACATCTGCCGGTTCACACCGGCAGAAGAGGTCCTCAGGTCTCCTCGAACATGGCCTGGAGCACCCTCCAGGCGAGTTTCACCTCCTGGCCAGAGAGGCCGGAGAGGAAGTCGCAGATCTCCGCCACTTCTTCAGTGCGCTCCTGCTCGAAGCCGTTGAAGAGCGTCTTGAGCGACACGTCCAGGCCTGTCGTCAGCTTGCCGAGCGTATCCAGCGACGGAGAGAACGCTCCGCGTTCGATGCGTCGGATGGCATCCACGGAGAGGTCGCACCGCTCCGCGAGGGCCTCCTGTGTGAGCGTCCTGTTGACGCGAAGCTCGCGCACATGACCGCCGAATTTGCGATGGAACCTCGTCCAGTTCGCTACCTTGTTCTTCGCTTTCTCCATATTTGGTGACGGGTAATCTGGGGACGCCTTGGCCCAAGTGAAGTGAAGGTGTTGACGGTTGGACCCAGGACTTCGCACGTCCGCCCACTCGGAGGCCCTGTGTGTCGCAGGGTTGCGGGAAACCAGGTGGCAAGGTGCGAGCGTGCCTCCGCCCGGCGCTCCCCCGAGGAGCAGGGAGGCTGGCGCGCCGGGAAAATGCGCGGGCGGAAGAGTTCGTCTACGCTGCACGCCGCATGACGCATTCGGAAGTCGGGTGGGGTGGACGGCGGGCCGTGTTCCACGTCCTGGCCTGCTGTGGCCTCTTGGCCGCCTGTGAAATTGGTTCCGAGGTCCGCCCGCTCACCGCTGCTCGGGAGCCTGTCCCGGTGCCTCCGGCGGCGGTGGCGCGAGCGCCCGCGCACGCCCCACGGCGGGTGGCGCCGGAGCCCACGGAGCGCACGCGCGCGACGCAGGCGCTGGCGGTGAAGCTGGGGGCGCTCGGGACAAAGGTGGATGACCCATGCGTGGCGCCTGGGGGCTCGGGCTGCGAGCGCACCGCGCTGGCGCCCTTCTTCGAGTCGCTGGACGCGCTGTCCTCGGGCACGGCGACGGGGCCCACCGTCATCGAGGCCTTCGGCAACTCGCTCATCGCGGGGGACCGAATCGTGGACATCCTCCGAGATGATTTGGGCGCGGGCTTCGGCGCCGCGGGCCGGGGCGTGCTGCTGGTGGACCGGATGGCGCCCTACGGCGGGCGCGGACGCACCGGTTACAGCAAGGGCGGGTGGGAGCCCCGCACGCTGGGCGAGCTGCGCAAGCCCCCGCACCCGTTCGGAATCACCGGCGTGTACCACGTGGCCACCGTCGCCCGGGCGCGCAGCCGCTTCAAGCTGGAGGGCGAGCCGCGCGGCACCCTGTGGTGGCTGGACGTCCCGAAGGGCGGCGCGCTCACGGTGCTGGGTGGAGACACGGTGCTGGCGCGGACGGAGCCCGCGGGGAGTGGCGAGTCGAAGGCCACGCGCTTCGAGCTGCCCCCGGGCACGACGTCGGTGGACATCGTCGCCGAGGCGAAGGGCGCGGTGGTGCAGGGCGTGGTGTTGCAGCAGGCTCGGCCCGGCATCGTCCTGGACATGCTCGGGGTGCCGTCCGCGGACGCGAGCCTCTATGCGCGCCTGGATGACGCGGCGCTGCGCTCTCAACTGGCGGAGCGCGAGCCCCGGTTGCTGGTCTTCTTCCTGGGCGGCAACGAGTCCAAGCGCCTGGAGTGGAAGCGCACGGACTTGGAGACGCTGCGCACGGACCTGGGCGCGCTCTTGCGTCGCGCGCGCGTGGCCGCGCCGAGCAGCGCCTGTCTGGTGGTGGGGCCCATGGACGCGGTGCGCGACTCGAAGGACCAGGGCAAGGCCTTCACGCAGCGCCCCTTCCTGGAGGCCGTCGTCGACGCGGAGCGCGAGGTGACGCAGGCGGAGGGGTGCGCCTTCTTCAACCTCTACGAGGCCATGGGCGGCAAGGGCGCGCTGTCGCGCTTCCACCAGTCCGGCTTCATGCACGAAGACCTGGTGCACCCGCGCGGCCGGGGGCTGGATGTGCTGGGGCACCTGGTGACGGACGCGCTGCTGCGCGCCTGGGTGGAGACGCCGCCCGCCTCCCGCCGCGTGGCCTCGCTGGCGCCCGCCGCTGGAAGCCCTCCCACTTCGAGCGTGGAGGCCGCGCCATGATGACGCCGAGGTGGCTCTTCGCCGCGCTGTGGTTGCTCGCGACTCCGGCGCTGTCCGCGCCGCGCCTCTCGCCGGTGTGCGAGCCCGTCAACGCGGAGGCCGTCGACGGTCCTCGCGAGTTCGCTCCCGAGGTGACGCGGGCGCTGGACGCCATCGTCCGCGCGGAGCTGTCGCAGGGGCCCGTCGCGGGGCTGACGGTGGGTGTCACGCGCGGGGCCCAGCGCTGGGTGTGTGGCTATGGCCTGCGGGACATGGCCAAACGCCTGCCCGCGACGCCGCGCACGACGTACCGCATGGCGTCCGTCACCAAGTCCTTCACCGCCGTGGCCGTGTTGCAGTTGGTGGAGCAGGGGAAGTTGGATTTGGACGCGGACATCCACACGCTGGTGCCGGGCTACCCGGCGAAGCAGTGGACCGTCACGGTGAAGGATTTGCTGGGACACCTGAGCGGGGTGCCCACGTATGACGGGGTGGCCTCCAGCAACAACGTGAAGCCGGTGAGCACGCTCGAGGCCATCTCCGCCTTCTCCGAGAAGCCGTTGGCCTTCGAGCCGCGCACCCGCTACCTGTACAGCACCTGGGGCTACAACCTGCTGGGCGCGGCGGTGGAGGCCGCGTCGGGGAAGTCCTACCGCGACTACCTGCGCGAGAAGGTCTTCCAGCCCTCGGGGATGGAGCACGCGGACCTGGACGTCACCGCGACGCGCGATGAGCACCAGGCGGTGGGCTACCGCGTGAAGGAGGGCGTGCTGAAGCCCTCGCGCTTCCTGGACGTGTCCAGCCGCTTCGGTGGCGGTGGGACGCGGGCCACGGTGGGGGACATGCTCGGCTTTGGCCGCGCGGTGCTGGCCCACCGGCTGGTGACGCGCGACACCATGGGGAAGATGCAGGCCTCCATGGCCACGAGCGACGGGCGCCTCACGGACTACGGCATGGGCTTCGCCACCTATCCGCTGCGCGGCCACTACCTGGTGGCGCACGCGGGAGGGCAACCGGAGACGACGACGCTGCTGGTGATGTTCCCCGCCGAGGACACGGTGATTGCGCTGGCCACCAACATCGAGGGCGAGGCGAAGCGGCTGCGGCGCCTGTCCATCCGGTTGATGGAGGGCGTGCTGGAGGGTGGCGTCACGCGCAGGGACGCGCACTTCACGGACCCGGTGGACTCGGTGGTGTACGAGGGCCTGGGCCGCATCGCCAGCTATGGCCTGGCGTACCACCTGTGGGCCACGCGCGGACCGGGCACGCTGCCGCCGGACGAGGACCTCCCGGGCGCCTTTGCTCGCGTGTCGGAGTTGTTGGACCGCAAGCGCATCGGCAAGGACGGGAAGGGAGCGCTGGAGCGCATCCGCAGCGGGCATGACCCGAAGCTGGGCTCCGTCTTCATCCGCGTGGGTGCGCAGATGGCGCGCACGTTGGAGAAGGCCCACGGTCCGGAGCGGCTGCTGGCGTACCCGGCGGAGGGGCCGCTGTCGTTCTTCGCGGACTACCTGGCGGCGTGTGAGGCGCAGGGCGTGCCGGACACGGAGCGCTTCGGCGAGCCGCTGCGCGCGGATTTGCTGCGCTTCGTCGCGGGGTGGAAGCGCGCGGAGGTGCCGGCGCTGCTGCGCCTGCGGCTGGACGAGGAGCAGAACCCGGAGCCGCACTGGCCCACGCTGAAGAAGGCGGCGGCGCTGTCGCCGGACGTGCGGCCGGACTACTCGGATGAGCTGCTGCGCATCGCGGAGGGCTTCGCCTGGCGCAAGCAGGCCGTGAATCGCGTGCGCTGGCTGGAGCGGGCGGTGGAGCTTCATCCCAGGAGCGTGGACGCGCGGTGGGCGCTGTCCCAGGCGCTGCTCACGGTGAAGCGGGACGGAGAGGTGCTGGCGCACCTTCAGGAGGCCCTGGCGACGCCGCAGGGCGCGGTGTCCCTGGCGCCGATGTCGTTCATCAAGCGTGTGGTGATGGACTCGGAGGCGCCGCCGCGCGTGGGGTTGGGCCTGCTGCGCGCGGGCGTGGCGCTGCACCCGGAGTCGCCCGAGCTGTGGGACGCGCTGGCGAAGCGGGAGAAGGCCCAGGGCCACAAGGCGGAGGCGAAGGCGGCCCTGCGGCAGGCCCGTCGCGCGCGAGAGGCCCGTCCGGAGCCGTCCTCGTCCGAGCCGCCGGCCAACCGGGCGGGCGTGGACCGTGGCTCGGGCCCCGTGCCGGATGACCACGGGCTCGTGCGTCCGCGTCAGACGCTGTGAGCCGAGGCCCTTCGGGAGGACTGTGCGAGGATGCCTCGCGTGTCCGGCATCCCGTGTCCCTTCTGTCAGGCCCCCTTCGCACCCGGCGCTCGGCGCTGCGCGGCGTGTGGCGCCTCCCTCCTGGTCGCTCCGCCTTCCGACTCGCAGGTGGCCGTCTGCGCCATCCATCCGGAGTGGATGAGCTTTCATGCATGCACGCGCTGCGGCGCGTTCGCGTGCTCGGAGTGTCTGCGCGAGGGGCCTCACGGCGAGCTGGTCTGCGCGCGGTGTCATGAGCGCTCGCCGTACTCGCCGCTCGCGTGGGACCAGCGCGCGGAGCTGGGCTGGGCGAAGGCGTTCTGGACGACGTGCGTGGACGTGATGCTGCGTCCGGGCGCGACCTTCGGCCGGATGTCACCGGAGGGGAGCGTGGGCAGTTCGCTCTTCTTCGCGCTGCTCACGGCGCTCGCCGGCTACTTCGTCACCACGCTCCTCTACTTCGCCGTCCTGCTGGTGGTTCCCTACGAGAACCTCGCGTCCCGAGGGCTGGACGAGCCGGGCCCCGGCTTCTTCCGGGGCGCCGTCGTGTTCTTCTTCTTCCTCTGGATGGTGTTGATGCCCCTCTTCAGCGTGGGCATCACCGTGGTGGCGTCCGCGCTGGACCATCTGGTGCTGCGGATGGCGGGCGCGCCGAGCACGTTCACCGCGACGCTGCGCGGACATGCCCTGTCCCAGGGCGTCTACCTGATAGGCCTGGTGCCCTTCTGCGGCATGTATGTGATGCCCTTCTGGAGCGCCGGCGCGCGGGTGGCCGCGTACCAGAAGCTGTATCGCGTGGGCTGGGGGCAGGCGGCGTTCGGCGCGCTGTTCGTGCCCGTCGTCACCTGCTGCCTGGGTGTGGGTGGCTACGCCGCGATGATGGCGACCCTGATGAGGTCTCCGTAGGCTCAGTGCTTCGGGTCCGCGTCCGGCGGGGACTCGTGCCGGTCATCGTGTCCCTGGGCGAGGTGGCGTTGTCGGGCGCGCGCGTGCACGCGCTTGAACTGCTGGGTCAGCTCCGCGAGCTCCTCCTCGGTGGCGTCCTCCAGGTCCGTGAATTCATCGCGCGCGTGCTTCTGCGCGCGGATGAGCTCGTCGAGCTTGAGGTGGATGGCCTTCGCGTCCCGGTTCTGCGTGGCCTGGATGACGAACACCATCAGGAACGTGATGATGGTCGTCGAGGTGTTGATGACGAGCTGCCAGGTGTCGCTGAAGTGGAACAGCGGCCCCGACACCGCCCAGAGCAGGACGACGGACACGGCGACAAGCAGGGCCTGGACGGAGCCCACGCGCTCGGAGACGCCCTGGGCGAACTTGTGGAAGCGCTCATGCATCCCCGGAAGGATGGGCATGAGCGCGAGGGTCGGCTTGGTTGTCTGGACGCTGCCCGAGCGCCTGCTCGCCCTGCGGCCGGACGCTACTGCCCGGCGGACGTCCCCGAGGACGGGAGGGCGGCGGTGACGGTGCGCTGCTTGGGCCAGAAGCGCGCGCCATGCACGCCGTCGAGCTGGGCCAGGCGCTTCTTGCTCCGCGCGTCGTAGATGCGCGCGCTGTGGTCCGACGCCACGAGCAGCAGGGCTCCCCGCACGCGCAGCTCCACCACCGACGTGGGCTCCAGCGACAGGGCCTCCGGCTCGGAGAGGCGATCATTCGCCTCCCAGCGCAGCGGTGGCATCAGCACCGGCAGCTCGCGCGCCGCCCGCCATGCGTACAGCGGGCCACCGTGCGTCTCCAGCGCGACCCAGGCGCCGTACTCGGTGTGGCCCTTGTCCTTCACCACCGCGTCCAGGCGCGCCGCCTCGCTGTCCTCGGTCAGCTCCGTCGCCGCGGGCGCATCCGGGTCCGCGCCGAACGTCGAGGACACCAACTGGCTCGCGGTGGCCAGCGCCGTCGTGCCCGGTGCGTCCTCCCTCTCGTACACCGTCGCCACGGATTCGATTCGCTTCCACGTCTCGCCCTCGCGGCGGTACGCGTGAGCAAGACCCGCCGGGCTGCCCTCCGTCTCCTCCGGCACCGGCAGCCGGCGGCCGTCCACGACGAAGACCTCCTCGCCGCGCTCCTCCTTGCGCGTCAGCCCCTCCAACTGGGACACGAGCGCGACGACACGGCCTTGTGCGTCAAAGCCAAGTGAGTCCGTATGGCCCTCGTCTGGGAGTGCGAGCGGCGTGAGGGCCTGAGGGGCGTCGAAGTCCACCTTCCAGGCGCGGGGCGGCAGAGTGCCGTTGCCCCGGTCCACCAGCGCGCCCTGCTTGCCGTCCGGGCTCCAGGCCAGGCCCAGGCGCTCGCAGGGGGCATCCACGGTGGCCAGGGCCTTGCGTATGCCCGTGGGGTCCTGGCGTATCCAGGTACAGCCGGAAGGAGCGGCGTCCTGCAGGAGCGAGAGCGCGAACGAGGGC
>NZ_JABXEM010000194.1:0-22899 GCF_013372595.1 Myxococcus sp. AM011 | reverse complement strand
GAAGCGCCCGCGACGGGGGGCAGGCTGCGTGCCCTCGGCCGGGGTGTCGGCCCGTGCGGCAGGTGCCGGAGGCGCGCTGGGGGTGGCGGCCGTCGCCCGGTGGGTGGGGCTTCTCCGCTTCTTCGCGGCGAGTGCTTCCTCGATGCGGCGGATGAGGTGCGTCTTGTTGGGGCTGCGCGTCTCCTCGCCCAGGACTTCGCGGTACCGGGCGCGCAGCTCCGTCAGGTTCATGGACTCCAGCTTCTTCGTCTTCGTCTTCGGTGCGGCGGTGCGGGGCATGGTGGTGTTTTCCTTTCCGGGCCGTGGGTGCACGTCTGCCGTTCACGAGGGTGGCCCGGCGGCCCTCGTGCGCTGCTCTGCTGCCCCGCTGCGCGGGGCGTCGGTTTTGGTGGGGGACTACTTCGTCGGGGTGTTGCTGGCGTCGCGCTTGCCGGCTTGGTAGGCCGCTTCGAGGGCATCCCTCAGTTGCCATACCGCCACTTCGTGAATGTCGAGGCTGTCGCTGTTGCGTGTCTTCAGTGTTTCAATGTTCATCTCCTCGCGCGCAACGCGTTCGAGGGTTTCTGCGGGCGCCCTGGCGGGCTTCGAGGGGCTGCTGGGGCGTGGCTTGCTGGGTGCCATTGTTTCGTCCTCCCTGTGCGCCTTGGGCAGGCGCGTGTGAGGCATATGCGCTCTGGTCCGCGCGTATGGCAAGTCATTGAGTGCTGGGTTTGGGCGAGAGTCCGAGGTGCTACGGGGCGACGGCGGGGCTGTTGCCGGCGTCGCGTTTGCCGGCTTGGTAGGCCGCTTCGAGGGCATTCCTCAGTTCCCCTACCCCCACGTTGTGGAAGTCGAGGCTGTCGCTCCAGCGCTTCTTTAGTGTTTCGATGCCCATCTCTTCGCGCGCAATGCGCTCAAGGACTTCTTCGGGCGCCGGAGTGGGCTTCGAGGCGTTGGCGGGGCGGGGCTTGCGGGGTGTCATTGTTTTGTCCTTTCGTGCGCCTTGGGTGGCGCGCGTGAGACATACGCGCTCTGTTTCGCGCGTATGGCAAGTCATTGTGCGCTGGGATTGCGCAGGTGCGCGAAGCACTCCAAGTCGACGGCGCGCGGGTCGACATGCACGAAGGAGGTGGTTCCGCCCGGGTGAATGGGAGCAGCGTCGATGCAGTCCTCGGCCGTGACGCCCCCGAGGCGCGCCAGCTTCTCGTCGTCATTCACGTAGTAGTCGTCCGCGTCCGGGTTGGC
The DNA here is from genome assembly GCF_013372595.1 of Myxococcus sp. AM011. NCBI lineage: Bacteria > Pseudomonadati > Myxococcota > Myxococcia > Myxococcales > Myxococcaceae > Myxococcus > Myxococcus sp. AM011. The sequence goes on along the minus strand of NZ_JABXEM010000194.1, from coordinate 21,675 downwards.
GTCTGGGCGGAGGCCGCCGCGCAACACCGCGAAGATGCGGACCTTCTGCCCCCGGAGGCCGGGGATTTCGTTGCCGAGGTAGGTGGTGTCGGTGCCGATAACCATAGGTGTCTCCCTGGCGCGCAGTTGGGCGGCGCGCGAAGACATACACGCTCTGTCTTCGAGACATATCAAGTCGAGGAGAGAGGGATTCGGGACGCCCCTGGGCATGACGGGCGCAGGGGTTTTTGCTGGCAGTGTATGCCTATTGACTGGACTCTCCCGGGGTGCGGGGCTGCTCGTCGGGGGGCACCGCGATTCGGAGGCCCTGGGGGAACCAGCGCTCGCGAGCCTCCTGAGACAGGGGCCGCACCACCACCTTGCCGGCACCGCCCCCCTTGGGCTTGAGCACCGTATGCAGGCGTCCGCGCTGGACGAGCTCTGCATGCACATGGCCGACGAGGAGTCGGTGCAGGTGCCCGAAGCTGCCTGGCGCCGGATGCGCCGGCTCGCTCTCGGCGGCGCGGATGAGGAACTCGGTGGAGCGGCAGGTGGGACAGGGAGGGAGTTGGACGAGGCCGTCATCCACGTCCTCGCGACGGGCGACGCCCACCTCCAGGGAGTCGAGGGAGAGGCGATTGCCGCTGCCGCACCGGGCGCAGCGCTGAAGCACGTCCTCGGCGGTGACTTCGTGGATGGCCATGGGAGTCCTCACGCGACAGCGGTGTACGAGCCGAACCAGTACGTCGCGGCGAGGCCTGGGAGGGTTTGGTGGCTGTAGAAGGCGAAGCCGTCTCTGTCTGGCACCATGACGGTGGGGTTGCCGACGAAGCTTCCGCTGGTGGCGTAGGGGCTGAGGGTGATGGAGGAGGGCGCGGTGGGGAAGCGACTGCGGAACGTCACCGAGCCGCCGCCGGACAGGCTGTCGTGCGCGACGGTGTCGCTGTTGCTGTACTGGAGGCCCAGCCGGCCTACCTCGCGCACGCTGCCCGCCAACTCGAAGGAGGTGTTGCTGGTGGTGCTACTCAGCGGGAGTCGCAACGTGCGCGTCCACGAGGCGAAGGTGGCGGTGAGGCTGGCGTCATGGAGGAACTCGGCCTCGTTGCGTGAGAGGCGGAAACCGCCCGCCGCCGCCCCGGTGGTGTCGCGGGCCCAGGCGCTCCCATTCCAGGCGGCATTGAGGGTGAACCACACCGAGTCGCTGTCGGCGTAGAGGCGCAGCCGCGCCGCGACGCCTCCCGCGCCCTGGGCGTCGAGGAGAAGGACGCGGCCGGCGCCGAGGACGGGCTGGAGGATGGCCTTGTGCTGGGCCGCCGCCGCCTCGTTGCCGCGGAAGTGCCCGCCGCTGAAGGCCGAGAGGACTTCCGCGAGGGCCGCTTCGACGGTGCCTGCCGTCAGCAGGTTACCCGCGTCCGCGACAGAGACTGCGGAGGCCGCGTGAGCGTCAGCGGACTGGGTGAGGTGCCCGTTGAGGAAGCCCAGCAGCGCGGCGACCTGCTGGCGCAGGCTGCTGGCGGGAAGGGCGTGGGGCGTCCCGGCCAGCGCGTCTCCTCCGACGCGAGACGCACCGGGGCTTCCGGCCGTCGTCTCTCCGAGGCGGGTGACGACCTCCTGGAGTTGAGCCTGCACGCTGGTGCCGCTGACGTAGCCGTGGGGTGTGGCGCCAATGGCGCTGGCGTGGTGGGCCCCGGTGGCCGCGCCCTGGTGGGCGTTGAGGAAGCCCAGCAGCGAGGAGAGCTGCGCGTCCACGGTGCCTGCCGGCAGGAGGTTGGGCGTGCCGGGCACCGCGTCCGCGCCGACACGGGAGGCGCCTGGGGTGCCAGCAGCGGCGGTGGAGAGCTTGTTCGCGACTTCGTCCACGGCCTCCTGCACGTTGGTGGAGGTGATGAAGCCGTGGGGCGCGTAGTCCACGGCACCGGCCCCGTGTCGCCGGGCGGCGCCGGAGAAGTGGCCGGCCAGCTCGGCGTCCACCTCGTCCAGCGTCGCCTGCACCGTGTCCGCGCTGGGGCTCAGGACGTCCCAGGTGCCGCTCTCCACGGCCACCGAGGTGCCCCGGGCGAAGATGAAGGCCTGGCGGCGAGAGGCGTCCAAGTCCGCGGCGAGAATCTGCGTCTGCCCGGGGCGCCGCCGGACGTCACACAGCAGCAGCTCGTCGGGCTGGAGGGCGGGCTTGGGCGCCAGGCCGACGGGGCCCTCCGGTGCCTGGCGCACCACCAACTCGAAGGACTCGTCGCGACGGAAGTACACCTGCTGGGAGTTGCCGTCCGTGCGCGGCTCGGACAGCAGGCGGGTGAAGCGCAGGAAGATGCCCACCCACCGCTCGCTGCCGGCCGTGGAGACGTCGGTGGGAATGCCGGAGACGTCCACGGCGCAGTCCACCGTCTGTCCGGTGCCGAAGAAGATGCGCTGGCCGAGGTTGTCGTAGGCGCGCGCCGGGGCCGTCAAATCGACGGAGAGGTTGGGCACGGGCGCGTGCGGCGCGGGCACGGCTCCGGAGATGACACCGTGGACGCCCAAGTCCGAGGCGAGGTTTCGGTCCGCCTGCTCCGACTGCGCGAAGGCCAAATCCAGCTCGGCCTCGCTGACACGTTGCCTGAAGAAAAAGTCCAGCCGGTTGCTCATGCCTGTGCCCTCCAGAGGAAGGCAAAGGCAGGGCGCGAGAAATCGGGGACATGCCGGGCGGACGTCAGTGCAGCGTCGTCGTCTCGCCCAGCTCGCTGAGTCCCAGCTCCCAGTGCTCCGGGAGAATGGGCGGCAGGGGCTCCACCAGGTCGACGAAGTGGGTGTGCGCGGGCTTGAGGTACTCGACGAGGGTGCGCAGGCGCTGGCGCTCCGCGGGCGAGAGGAGACGCTCCACCTCGACGTTGAAGGCGTAGCGGGCGAAGCGCTCCGAGGGGCCCAGCACCCAGTCCACGCCTAGCTCGGACTCGCCCAGCACGAGGGTGTCCGAGGCGAAGGGGGAGATGGCCCGCACCTCGATGCCGAGGAAGAAGCGGATGGCGTTGCGCAGGCCCAGCGCGGTGCCCTTCTGCTGGTACATCTCGACGAGGATGGCGGCCAGGCGGCGCCGGGCGAGGACGTCCAACTCGAAGGCGAAGGGGTTGCCCAGGTCCTGGAGGATGGCGTCCAGGAAGGACTCCGGCGCGCGCTCCAGGTCGAAGACGTCGGGGAAGGCGTCCAAGTCAGAGAGGAGCAAGTCCGTCACCTCCTGGAGGCAGGAGATGAAGCGGTGCAGGTCGCCCGTCACGTCGTCGCGGCGGTTGTGGCGGGGCAGCATGTCCCAGAGCTGGAAGCTCCGGGAGGGCGGCCGGGCTGGCCGGAAGCCAGGAAAGGTGGCGCGGTGGTATGGGGCGAGCACCGGGTTGCCGCGCGCGTCCGTCACGCCCTCCACGCGCACTTCGTACACCACGTCCGGCGTCAGTTCCGTGTCGAGGACGAGGTGGACGAGGGGGCCTTCCGCCGCGGCCTCGAGGGAAGCGACTGGGACGGCGGGCGCACCGCGAGGCGTGAAGGTGAAGCGCGCCGAGGGCGGCACCCGGACGGACTCGTCGAAGGCGAGGCGCACCGACTTCGGCGCCAGGGCCTGGGCGCCCACGAGACGGGGGGCCGTCCTGTCCTCCACGGTGAAGGTGTACGTCTCGTCGAGGAGGTGCGCGCCGCCGGCCGTGGCGGAGACAACGCGCACGGAGACGGAGGCCTGGCTGGCCAGCGGCACCGCCGGGTGCAGCACCATGCGCAACGTGTCCGCTGTCTGCGTCACCTCCGCCAGAGGCCCCGCGAAGGCGGGCGTTACCTCTGCGCTGGTGCCGCCCTCGAATGCGAGGACTCCACCCACCCAGACGCGGGTGGCCGCCCGGGCGACGCCGTCCACGCCGACGTCCACAAGCTCCAGCTCCAGCGCGGAGTCGACGGGGACGTCCTCCTCCCCTGGGCCCGGAGCGCGGTTGAGGAGGAGGGGGTGGCGCGTCTCGGCGAAGAGGGAGACGGTGTCAACGTAGAGGGCGGGCAGCTCAACCGTGGCCATGGGGCTTCCTCACGGGGAGACGAGCTCCAGACGGACGCCCACCGTGTGGACGCCGGAGAGTTTCGAGACGTTGGCGGCCATGTCCGTAACGAGGCGCTCGCGGCCGGGGCGCCCGAGGCAGCGGGCGTACTTCACGCCGTCGACGACGAGGGACGCCTCCCAGGCCAGGCCCGCCGGGGCTGCTGAAGGCACACGGAGGCGGAAGGCGGCGCGGACCAGGTCCACGCCGGTGACGTCCACGGCTTGCGTCACCTCGGCGAAGTCCCCGGGGGCCAACTCGAATCGGCGCCCGGGCTCCTCGTCGCCGAGGACGAAGAGGTACTCGCCCGAGGCGGGCGTGGCCTGCTGGGGCCGGATGCGGCCCTGCCCCAGGCCCAGGCGACTGGTGAAGGCGGTGAGGGCCATGGGCTTCACACCTGCCGGGACAACTCGAGCGAGTCGAAATAGGCGCGGCGCGTGACGTCCTTCACCGCGAAGCCGAAGCCGCCCCGGCCGGAGGTGAGGGGCTGGCTGCCGGAGTTGATGCCGAGGGCGTCGTCGATGAAGTCGGCCATGCCCGGCACGGGCTGCCAGTCGGGAGGCGTACCGAGCGGGTGCGCGGCCAAGTCATTGTGGAGGGCCTTGAGGACGACGTCGCCGTTGGCATTGACGACGACGTCCAGCCGCAGGTGTAGCCAGGTGCCCTGGGTGAAGCTGGCCGAGGACTTCAGCAGGACGCCGGGCCCATCCGCGTCGGGCAGGCCCGTGGTCACCGCACCCTTGCGCAGCACCACTCGATGCGGCTCGTCGTCGGAGAGGCCCAGGAGGTAGGCGGAGTCGTTGACGGAGGTGCCCTGGCCGCAGAGGAAGAGGAAGGGGGAGAAGCCGGTGGGGCCGCCTCCTGGCCCTCGTTGAATGCAGCCGCGGATGCTGCCTCCCTTGGCCATGGGGGCGAAGTCCGGCAGGTTGGCGAAGAGACCCACTGCGCCCTGCGCGGCGGCGAGGGAGTTGAAGGCGAAGAGGAAGTTGCCGCCGCCCGGGGGACGGGCAATGCCCGCCGTCACGCCCCTGTCCACGGTGGCGATGTCCAGTCCGCCGTTGAGGTAAGTCCAGTCTGCGAGTGCCATGGTGTCCTCACTGTGTGGCGGCCAGAGGCCACCCGGTGCCGAAGTCCTCGGTGGGCTGCGTCGTGTTGAAGAGGGCCCCGCGCGCCGTCACGTCCTCCCAGCGCCAGGCGTAGGCCTCGTTGGTGTGCCAGTGCTGCTCGAAATCCTCCCGCGGCGACTCGCTGAAGAGGCCCTCCACGGAAGCTGCGTCCACCCAGTCCGTGAGGAAGGGCCCCTGGCCCCACGTCTCGACGACGTTCCCCTCGAAGCGGTGCGGGACGAGCTGCGCGGGCGGCAGCTCGAAGAGGAAGCCGTCGTTGTCCCAACCTCGGGAGAAGTCCTCGAAGCCGTCGCGCTGGCCGAAGAAGGCGAGGGCCACGGAGACGTCGGAGAGGGCGGCGCGCCAGATGTACCAGCGCTCGAAGTCCTCGCAGGACTCCTCCGGCACACCGAAGCCCGCAAGGGCTTCGAGGCGCGTCACCGCCGCCAGCGTCCAGTGCGCAGCCTCGCCGGGCCGAGCGCCCGCGTCCTCGAAGCTGGGGTTGAGGAGGGCCATGTCAGAGCATTCCCCCGGTATCGCCGTCCTGGAGCGTGACGCTGCCCAGCACCGGCAGCTCCCGCACCGTCAGCTTCAGGTCCGCGGGCAGGCCGTTGAATGTCAGGTCCATTCGCGCGTCGCCCAGCTTCCGCACTCCGGGCACATCGCGAATGACGTTGAACACGTCCGACCAGGCCACCTCTCCGGCGGGGAAGCCCTGGGCGTCCTTGAGGTTGAAGCCGAAGTCGATGCGCGGATTGGGTGTGCCGTCCGGCTCGCTCACCCGGAAGTGGACGGCGAGCGCCTGGCGGACGCGCGAGGCGACGTCCTGGGCCGAAGCGCCCTGGCGAACGAAGAGGCGCGCGGAGACGTCCACGCGCCGGTACACCGGCTCCTGGACTGCCACCTGGAAGGTGAGGGTGCAGGGGTAGACTTCCGTCACCTGTCTCAGCACCTGGGCCTTGAGCGCGGGCGTGGGAACTCCGCCGCCCTGGGGCACCACGTAGAGGATGCCGGCATTCTCCCCAATGGTGGCGTCCTCGTTGGACGTCAGCATGAGGGCGCGCGCTACGCCGGGCAGGCGCCGGGCGTTAATCTCGAAGTCCTCACGGGAGACGGTGCGCGTTGGGGCACGGAGGCTCTCGGGGGCGAGCAGTTTCGCGGAGGCCACCGTCTGCCTGTCCGCGCCACCCGAGGCGGGGGCGGGGTTGTGGACGGACACCTGCGCCGCGTGGCCGTGGGCGTCCCGGAAGCTGCCCTCCACGACGACGAGGCGCCCCGCATCCACGTTGCCGGCCGCGCCGCCGCCCGTCTTGTACACCACCGCTACGGTGCCGGCGGGTGGCAGGCCGTTGGTGCCGTTGCCGAAGCGGACGGTAGCCCTGTCTCCCTGATCCACCGAGACGAGGAAGTGGGCGTCGGAGGCGCGGGAGTTGAGGAAGGTGTCCACCTCGATGAAGGCGCCCTGGGCGGTGGACACGCGGGCGGAGCCGTCGAGGTAGGGGGCGAAGTCCAGGTGCGCCTCGAAGTCGGCGAGGCCGCGGGAATCGAAGAGCTGGGTGTGCGTCTTCGAGTGCTCAGCCACCGCGAGGACGCGCGGCGGGTTGGCGCCGGCCGGAATGGTGACGGACGAGAGGAGCTGGAAGCGGACGGCCTCTGTCACCTCCTGGGTGCGGACGACGATGCCGGCGGGGAAGGTGACAGGGGCTGTGGGAGGTTGGGACACGCGCAGTTCCACCTCGGACGTGGCCGCCTGGGCGCCGTGAAGCCGGTAGCCCAGCATGCGCGCCAGGGCGATGACGTTGCGGCGCTGGGTGGCGGTGGAGAGGCGCGACTCGCGGGCGAGGTTGTCCTGGTAGCTGCCGAGGACGTCACCGACGAAGGCGTACATCTCCAGCAGGAGGTTGCCGAAGCTGGCGACGTCGAAGTCCGTCCAGTCCGGGAAGACGCTTTTCACCAGCGCCATGAGGCGCGCGCGCAGGGCGTCGAAGTCGCGATGGGTGTAGTCGGTAGACGCGGGAAGAAGTGGCACGTCGGCGAAGGCCTCCACCGGGAGGCAAAGGCCTTGGGCCCACTTCTTCAGGGGACATCAAATGGCGAACGCTGCTCGGGCCTCCCTCTCGCCGCATGAGAGGCTCAAGTCGCCGGAGGTCGGCGCGCCTCGCTATCCGAGGAAGATTCTGAACACCCGAATGTCGTGCACGCGCAGCCGCTCGATGAAGCGACGTGTCGCGTCGATGTCGGGTGCGCAGCGACCTACATGCACGACCACGATGGAGTGCTGGTCGCGAGGGGCTCTATGCGTTGGATCGTGCGGGCAATAGGAACACCTACACAGCGTGGCCGTCGTCGCTGGTGAATCGGATGAGTCTTCCTCAGAAGAACGGTGGCTTCCGACCAACGAGCTTACGCACCTCTTCTCGCTTCTCTCTAAATTCAAGCGAGAGGGCTTCAGTCTTCTTGCACTTCGGGTAACCAGGGCAGCCCCAAAACTCGCCATGGGGGCCATCCCTGACCGTCATCGCTCTCTCGCAGGCAGGGCAAGCCGGGCGCAATCTCCAGAACTCTCCCTGGATTTCATTCTTGCGTTCAATCAGAGCGAGAGCGTCAGAAGGAGGGGGTTTGTCCATGGAGTCTCCTCAACGAAAGTGAGACGAGAACAGGATTTAGTGTCACCCTATCACTTCGGACGCTCGCTGAGGAGGGTTCCCCTCGTAGATCCGCAGCGCATCTTGAGAATCGACCGAATTGTGTTAGCCCATGATTGGCAAGGAGCGCGCGGCGCGTGGTGCACTCACAACGGGAAGCGGAGTCGCCTCCGGCATCTCGTCGTAGGTGCGACCGTCGAGGATGCGCCCCGCCTTTTTCTTATTCTTGCCGCCCCACTGCTTGAAGAAAAAAGCGACGTCAGCGCGAGCGCACTGGTCGCGAATGTCAATTGCCCACGCCGGGTCCATAGGACGCGCACGCTGGCCCGACTCGCCACCGACGATGACCCAATCGATGTTCTTGAGCTTTAGCTTCGGCAGCGGACCAAGAAGCGGTTCGAGTGACAGGAACTTCACGTGTGCGCCTGTCGAGCGCAGGTCGTCGATGCGACCAACATAAGTTGCGCTCTCGACGCTCACGCCCATCCACACGTTCTTGGGCCAGTCGATCTCCGGGCTCAGCTCCGCTAGGCGGTCGGCGCGCTTAGTGAGCACCTGGAAGCGATGCCAGGAGGCGCGGCACATGACGTCGAAGACTCGCTGGATGTACTCAAGTGGCACGTCCTCGTGGAACAGGTCGCTCATCGAGTTCACGAAGATCGTCTGCGGCTTCTTCCACTTAAGAGGCAGCTCCAGCATCTTCGGTTGCAGTGTGAGCTTGAATCCGTCCTTGTAGTTCGGCTGCCCCATCGCCTGCAGTCGTTTCGCCATGCGCTCCGCGTAGCAATACTTGCAGCCGGGGCTGATTTTATTGCAGCCCGTTACGGGGTTCCATGTGGACTCGGTCCACTCAATGTCGGAGCCGAGGGCCATTAGCGAGCCTCCTTGAGTAGATGATTGGCAATGCGCAGCGCGACGTTCTTGCCGCGCTCATTGCCGACTGCGAAGCAGAGGAGGTACAGCGGATTGTTCGCTGAGTTCCGGAGCATTCCTGGCTTTTCTGCAACGCCTGCGAATACCTCCTTCAGGCGATTGTTGAAGTAGCGGGCCATAACATCCATCGGCGCCTTGACCTGGGCCTGGGCATCACCGAATAGCGTGGGCGTCGTCTCAACCTTGTAGAACTCGTCGTACCAGTCCTTCGTGCCGAAGAAGGCGTTCATGCGCTGGCGCCATGGGTCGGGGATCTTGCCCGATTTCGTTGCCACTCGGTTAATGCCCATGCCCAGCGGTACGAGCAGCCACAGGTCGATAGCCTTTGTCGCCGCGATGGCCTGAATCGTCTTCCACTCGACCTGCATGCCGTAGGGATCGAGGAACAGCACTGCGCGCCGCGACTTCCACGCATTGAGCGGCGCGCAAAGCTTCTGGATCTCCGCGTTCGCTTCACCCTGCCGAACGACAATGTCGTCGGCGAGCGCGGGGAACTCCTGCTTCAGGGCCTTGAGTTGCTGACAGCGCTCGTGGCTTCGCTCAATGAAGATGTAGCTCTCGAACCGAGGCTCGACCTGCAGCGCTAGCTTTGCTGAACCTTCGAGGAGTCTCTGTGGTGCAGGCTCGTTGAGGTCGGGGAAGAGCAACGTGTCCGGCGCGCTGCTCGTGTCGCGCTCACGCGCCGTACGCGTGCCGGTACCCGCGAACGCGTCGATGTACGCCTTGCGGAACGCGTTGTTGGCAGACGGCTTATCCTTGAGCGCCGTCGTGTACGCCACGAGGTAGTGCTTGAGCACGTCCAGCTTCTTCTCGGTCCAGTCCCCTCCAAAGCTGTGGGCCTTGCCCTTGGATGTCACTCGCGAGCGTGTCATGTGCCAATACTGCTTCCTTGTTCAGCAGAAATCGAGAGCGCCATCCTCATCGCAAGGTACATGGGCAGCGAGAACGCCGAGCTAGAAGTCGAGTGGGGCGATTTCCACAATGGTTTCAACGTCATGCTCGCGCACGCGCACACGAAGCGTCAGCATTGCTGAGCCCTGCTCAACGCGGACCTGCACGAGGTGGACTCCAGGCAGCCAGCGAGCGAGGGCGTCACGGACGTACACGCGTGCCAGCTCCGCCAGCACGGCGTCGTTGCGCTGGTGGCGAAGGCGCGAGAGTCCGGCCCCGAAGCTGGTGCGCCAAGGCAGCTCGCCGGTGGAGTGAGGGGTGGCGCCTTCCGTCAGCAGCACCTGCCGCACCTTCGAGCTGAGCAGCTCGGCCCCGGAGCCCACGGCGAAGTCGCGCTTCCTGTCCCGGCGGAAGGGGACGAGGAGATTCTGGCGGGCTCGACTCATGACGTCCTCACGGAATGGGGATGGCCGCGCGCACCTGCTGCAGCGTGCGGACGATGGCGTCGAGAGGCGCAATGGCTTCTTCCAGCGCGCTTCCCTCAAGGCTGGAGAAGTCCGGCACCTGGGGGCCGCCCACCAGCCCCAGAAAGACGTTGAGGAGGGCCATGAGCTGGGAGAGGGCGGCCAGAGCCTTGCCGACGTTGGCGGCCTCCTGGGCGACGTTGGCCTCCGCGCAGCCGGCCACCGCGAGGAGGCCCGCGTCCCCAATCTGGACGGCGCGCAGTCGGGCCCGTGCCACGCTCGACAGGCGCATTTGCAGGTGCAGGAGCTGGCCACGGGCATGGCCCAGCTCGCCTAGGACGATGTCGATGACGCCCACCACCGTGTACGGCACCGAGAGCTGGGGGACGAGGCGGAGCAGCTTGGACACCTTCTCGGCCAGCTTCGGCAGGGCCGCGGCGATGGCTGTCGGGTCCGGCGGAGGGCCCAACGCGTCAGGTATCGCCTTCACGACTTCGACGAGGGCCAGCACCGCTCCGATGATGTCGAAGAGGGGCGTGAGCGGCGCGAGGGCCGGCTGGACGGCCTGCAGGAGCTGGTGGTGCTGCAAGGTGGCGCCGCCGGGCAGGGTGAGCGTGGGCGCCTCGGGCAGCGGGGGGATGTGGATGCAGATGGGCAGCGCCATGGGCTTCCTCAAATCGGCTCGGCGATGGGGCGGACGACGCGGCCAGCGATGGTGACTTGAGCCGCCTCCAGGGAGATGGCGCCCACCGCGCGCAGGGTGAGGGCGGTAGTGGCCTCCAGGGTGACGGTGTTTTGCTCCGCGTCGAAGGTGAGGCAGTCGCCCGTCTTCCGGTTGGTGAGCTTCAGCTTCTTCTTCCCCGCGGCCTCGTCCAACTCGACGCGGAAGGTGGGCGTGGCGAGGACGCGGTTGTCGGGCGGGGACACCTGGGCTTCTTCGGGAACCTCGCTCTGGCCGCCCGGCTTCCCCCAGTGCGCGCTGAGGTAGTAGGGCGCGTCGACGTCGCCCATGTTGAAAAAGACGGCCACCTCAGCGCCCACGTGCGGCACCGCGAAGAAGCCCGTGTCCTTGGCGCCGCCCCCGGAGGTGCCCAGGGGCCAGGCCCAGGCGGACTCGGGCTCGAGGACACCGGGGATGCACACGCGGACGCGGCCGAGCTGCTCCCCGTCGTCGCGGCTGGTGACGTAGCCCACGTACATGCCGAGCAGGCGCGTGTCGTGAGTGAGGATGTCGTCGTCGAAGGGGCTCATGGTGGGCTCGCTACCTGGGGAGACTCATTCCTGCTTCGGGGTCCTCGACACCGATGGGCTGCCCGTCGCGGCGGTACTCGATGTACCGGGTGCCGGTGTCCCTCTCGAATGCCTCGACTTCCTTCAGTGCCCCAGTCGTCTCGGGTGCGCTGGTGTTGGGCTGTCCGCCCTGGGGCTGGCCCTGCTTCTCGGCGCTGGCTTGCTGACGCTGCCCCGTGCCGTCACGCGACAGCTTCAAGTCCGTGGTGTAGCCGGAGGAGGAGAGGACGTGCTTGGCCTCGGTGACGTAATACTTCCCGGACAGGAAGCTGGAGATGCCGCGCACCTCGACGACGGACTTCGCGCGCAGGCTGGGGTTGCCCACCACCTGGAGGGACAGCTTCACGGTGCCGGCTTCCGCGCGTCGGAAGCGGGCCTCGGACTCGCGCTGGGCTTGGGCGGGTGTCGATGCCGAGGTGGGCTGGACGCTGGTGGTGCTGTTGCGAAGCTGCAGGGACGTGGTGCCCGTGCGCTTGTCCACCACCTCGAGGAAGTCCGCGAGGGTGGTGCGCTCCACGGTGCCACTGCTCGCCTGGGCCTCGATGTTCTTCTTGGCCATGGCGTCCCGGCCGCGCACGTCCACCTTGCCCACTCGACGGCCCAGCTCCGACTCGACGTTGACAGAGAGGATGTCGCCCCGGCCTGTGTCGGCGTACCACCACAGCACATGGGTGGGTGCTGCGGCCTGGTTGCGCGGGCCGAAGGTGAGGCCCCTGTCGTCGACGTGGAATTGGTACTCCTCCCGCGCGGCCAGGCGCCGGAGGAGCCTCGCGTCCGTCTCCCCGGCCTGGTGGATGGTGTCGAAGGACTCTCCGGTGTCCTCGACGTGGATGGAGTCCTCCTCATAGCCGTACTCGGAGGCCACCTCGCGCACCACCTGGGCGCGCGTCTTGCCCTTCCAGGTGCGCGTCTTCGCTTCGCGGTGCATGAGGGCGCTGAGGGCCTGTCCCTCGACGGTGAGCACCTGGAAGCCCTTCAGCTTCTTCACCACCACTCGTCGCGGAGGAGCCATGAGCCCCGGGTAGCCCCAGGACACCTCCAGCACCGTGCCGCCCACCAGCTCCGCCCTGTCGAAGAGCGCCAGGTCGAAGTTGTCCAGTTGGAGGGACAGCTTGTCGGCCTTCGTGGCGGAGTCCTCGAAGGTGAGGCCGAGGACGCGCCCCTCAAGGGAGAGAGGCTCACCGCCGCGGGCCTTCTCGTGTGCCAGCAGCGTGAGGCGCACGCCAGGCGCGCTCCTGTCGAGGGGCCGTGTCATTCGCTGGCCCTCCGCCGCTGCTCGCTGAGGATGACGTCGGTGAGGACGCGCAGCGAGGGGATGTAGACGCGCCGCCCCGCCTCCAGCTCCAGCGTCGCGTCGATGATGGGCTCCGGCTGGAAGTCGGCGATGGCCCACCAGAAGCCGCAGGCGCGCGGCAGGGGCGCGAAGTAGCGGCCGGCGAGGCCCCAGAGGGAGTCGCCCTCGGCGACGAGGTGGACGCGCGTGTCCACGTGCGGCTGGAAGCCGTAGGGGACTCTCTCGGTGAGGAAGAGGTGGCCAGCCTCGTCCCGGAGGCCGAGGGAGAAGGAGTAGCGGCTGCCGGCGTGAGGGGCCACTACGGCACCTCCTGGCGGAGCTGCTCGGAGGTGACGCGCGTGTCCAACACCTCCTCGAAGGTGACGGTGGCGGTGTAGACGAGGACGCGTCCGTCGACGGCGAGCTGGCGGTACTGGAACTCCACGCTGGCGACGACGCACTCCACGGAGAGGACGCCGGGCCAGAGGACGAGGACGCGCGGGGGGGCCGTCGCCAGCACGCCCTCGGTACCGGCCGGGGGCACGGTGAGGGCGCGGACGAAGGCGCGGAACGCCATGATGTTGGACGTGTCGGCCTGCTGGGAGGCGAAGAAGGCGTCCAGGTAGAACTCGACGCCCGACAGCTGCCGGTTGGAGGTGCCCTGAAACTGGAGCACCTGGTGAGAGAGGCCCGGCACCGCGAGGCGGTTCCAGTTCACCTGGAGCTTCTCCACCAACTGGGTGGGATTGAAGAGGCACTCCATGGCCTCGCCGGTGAGGACATTCACCAGCACGCAGCGAGGAGGACGGGCGAGGCCAGCAGCGAAGGGCACGCGGGGCCTGCCTTTCAGTAAGACGCCATGGGAGAGAAGCTGCGGGAGGCGGCGTCCCTCTCAGCGCGCGCCGTGGCCTGGGCAAGCACCTCTCCGTCCACCTGGACACTCACGAGGACGGGCGCACTCGAAAGAGGGGCAGGCTCCGAGGAGAGCACCTCCGCCTGGGACAGTGAGGCCTGGAGGGCGGCCACCGCCGGCATGGATGAGGACTCCAGGGGCCACTCCACTGGCGAGGTGGAGGCCATGGAGGTGACAGGAGAAGGGGCAGCGTCGGGCGAGTCCTCGAGGCCGAAGGCGACGGACAAGTCCCGGTGGAGGGTAAGCCGGGCCGTCCGCATCGCCTGCTGGAGGCCGGTGTCCTTGCCGAAGAGGCTCGCCACGGCGTCCACGACACCGAGGATGGCGCCCACCAACTCCAAGAGGACGCCGGAGATGGCGTCCACCACGCCGAAGACGATGAGCTTCAGGCCCGTCCACGCCTCGGCCCAGTTGCCGGTGAGGGCTCCGCTCAGCGTCAACACCACGCCCCAGAAGACGTCGACGATGCCGGAGAAGGCCGCCAGGGCGGCGTTGAGGATGCCCCCCACCACCGACACCACGAGGGAGACGGCGGACACCAACACGCCCACGACGGTGGTGATGTTGCCGATGGCAAACCCGATGGCTTCCCCCATGAGCGTCCACCCACTGGTGCCCTGCTGCACAGCGGAGGTGGTGCCAAAAAGGCCCGAGAGTGCCCCGCCGAGGACGCGGCCCAGGTGTGCCAGGCTGCCCAGGAGGACGTCGACGCCGGCCTTCATGTAGTGCCATTGCCCCGCCAGGCCTTCCGCCACCTCTGCACCGGCCGTCATGCCGAGGACGACGAAGTCGAAGACGCGGGCGAGGGCGCGGCCCACCGTGGCCCCCGCGTCGCCGAACGCGGCGAACTTCGCGGCGGCGGTGGCCGCGTCGTCCCTTTCGGAGAGGAAGCCCAGCGCCTCGCCCACCCGCCCTAGCGTCGCCTGGAAGGCTTCGAGGGTGGGGCGCGCGGCTTCGAGTCCGGAGGAGAAGCCGTCGGCGATACCGGAGAAGAAGCTGTGGAGGCGATGGCCCCACAGGTAGACGTTGATGAGGAAGTCCTTCAGCCCGGCATTCTCGGCGCGGCCCAACTCCTCTCGCACCGCGCCGGAGAAGCCCCCGTCCTCGAAGAGCTGGACGAGGCCGCGGAAGGCGAGCATCACCTGCGCCTGCACACGCCGCACGAAGTCGCCCAGCCCACCGAGGTTGTGGCGGAAGGCGTAGGCGAGGCCGGCCACGGCGACGCCCAGGAGGACGACAGCGCCCACGGCCGGAAGCACCGTGGCCAGGAGGCCGCCCAGTGTGAGGCCCAGCACCTTGAGGCCCACCACCAGCAGCGCCAGGCCCACCTGGCCGGAGATGACAGCGCCGACGAGGGCGATGACACTCCCGGCCGCCAAGGTGAATGTCGCGAGGGCGCGCTTCACCGGGCCAGGCAGGGCCTGGAAGACACCCAGCACCTGCTTCACAGCGTCGGCGACGAGGGCGACGAGGGGCTTCAACACCTCGTCGAACGGTTCCCCCAGGACGATGGCCAGCGCATTCATGCGTCCGGCCAGCAGCTTCTTCTGTCCCTCGTAGGTGTCCAACATCTGCTGGCGGAACTTCTCGGCTGTCCCGCCTGCATTCGTGAACTCATCGCGCAGGTACTCAAGAGCCGCGGCACCTCGGACGACTTCGCCGGTTTGCTTGCGAACGCCGTCGGTGAGCTGCGTGAGGATGGCGTTCACACCGCCGAGCGCCTCGCGGCCGAATGTCTTCAGCAGGAATGCGCTGCGCTGCGCCTCCGTCATGTGCTCGAGGGCGGGGGACAGCTTGTCGAGGATGCCGAGGAAGCTGAGGAAGTTGCCGCCAGCGTCAGTGACGGCGACCCCGACGCCGCGCAACCGCTGCTGCACCTCCGGGTCCGCCATGCGCTCCATGGCGACGGCCACGGCGGTGGACGCACGCTCCACGCCAGGGACGACATTCTTCACGAGCCCCAGGGCGATGAGCGTCTCGGGCAGCTCCTGGTTGAGTGCCTGCGCGCCTCGGGCAGCGGTGCCCAGGGCCAGGGGCAGCTCATTCGCGCTGAGCGCGAAGACGTTGACGGCCTGGAGCATCTGGTCGACGGAGAGGGAGGCCTTGTCGGTGGAGATGCCGAAGGCCTTCATCGCCTGCGACGCGAGGCCGGCCGCACCCTGGGGCGTCAACTCCCCCAGCGAGCCTCCGGCCAAATCCAGGACGGGCTCGAGCAGCTTCATGGCCTCCACGGCGGTGAAGCCGGCCTGGGTGAGCTCGCGCAGGCCCATCACGGACTCGGTGGGTGTGAATTGCGTGGAGAGGCTTGCTTCGAGGGCGGCGTCACGTAGCTGCCGCAGCTCCTCCGCCGAGGCGCCGGAGACGGCGGCCACGCCCGCCACGGCCTGCTCGAACTCACCGGCGGCGTTGGCGAGGGACAGCGACGCGCCGATGGTGACGGCCCCCGCGGTGAAGAGGGCCATGGCGACGCCGAGCCGCTGGAAGGCGCCCTCAATGCGCGCGGTGCCCAACCCCACTCGCTTGTCCAGGCGCGTGAAGTTCACCTCGAGCTGGGTGAAAACTCCGGAAGCCAAGTCCCTCGCCGTGAAGACGAAGCCCAGGCCGAGGTTGTTGAGCACGCGCTACCTCCGCTTCGCGGACTTCTCCAAGGCCTTCGCCTCGCGACTGCGTTGCTGGCCGATGCGCTCAAGGAGCCAGTCCCTGTCCGAGGTGGGCAGCTCCAAGGCGTCACCGAGAGGAACTGCGAGGCCGCTGCCGCCGTGCTGGTGCCAGCACAGTTGGAAGAGGCCCTCGCGCCACGTCTCCAGCGTCACGCCGGGGAAGAGGTGGAGCGCTCCCGTCGCCTCGCTGTCCGGGCTTGCCCCGGAAGGAAGAAACCCCGGTCGAAAGGGAGCTCCACCTCCTGGCGCATGAAGCACTCGGGGCACTCGACTTCGAGCGTCGTGTCCACGCCGCAGTCGACGGCGTCAAACTCGTCGACGAGGAAGTCCGCGTCGCGCAGGCTCAAGTCTTCGAGGAAGCGGCGCTTGTCGCGCGCATCCACACCGTCGACGTCCAGCACCCGGTAGGCGAGGACGGAGGACAGCAACTTTTCGGGGGCCGCGCGCTGGAGCTGCGGCAGCCGCCGCTCGTCCTCCCCCGTCAGCAGCTTGAAGCGCACGCGCTTGCCGGCGTCGGGCAGGCTCGTCTCGAAGCGGTTGCCGGCCATGAAGGCCGCGCGGCTGGCGTCCGAGAGGACGCGCACCGGGAGCTGCGTCAAATCCAGCTCCCAGTCGATGCGGGCGCGGCAGGCGGCATTCTGGCAGGGGACGGCGAAGACGTACTCGGGGCCGTAGGTGTGGACGCGCACCTGGAGCAGGGCGAAGAAGCGGTCCCCCTGCAGCACCTGGCCCCAATCCACCTTCCCGTCGGCGAAGGCGTAGGGGCCTGCCTCCAGCAGCTCCTCCCAACATGCGGAGAGCAGCTCATCCACCTGGCCGCCGCTCTTCGCCAGCTTCCTGTCCGCGAGGACGCGCTCCTCCCGCACTCGCATGCCCCGAATACGGCCCGTCAGCCCCGAGGGGCATGAGATGATGTCCGCCATGTCGTCCTGCCTCCGGAAAGGACAAAGGCTTCGGGCGGCAAATCGGGGACATCGACAGTCGCAGCCCCCACTCTCGGTGGGGGACTCCGGGGAACGAGCGAGGACTTTTGTGCTCGCTGCGCCGAAGTCACGCTCGTGACTCAGCTCGTCCGCTCATGGGCGGAGCGGGCGCCCCTTCTGAATGGGAACGCCCGCCCGCGTGCAAGGCCCATGGAAGCTACGTCGCTGGCTGAGTCCTACTTGGCCAGCTCGAAGAAGTCGTAGGTGAGGGTGACGCTTTCGATGACATTTTCATCGGACTCGTTGTCCCACTCACCCGCGACGAACTTCACCGGCCAGGCGCGGGAGAGGCTCCACCGACGCAGCGTGGTGCCGTCCCTGTCTTGCTGGACGATGTCGAGGTTGCGCTTGTAGAGGCTGTCCGGCAGGCCGAGGCCGCTGGTGGTGTGCACGACGTCCTGAAACCAGTCGAAGAGTTCGTGGTCCTGCGTGGCGCCGCGCTCGAGGGTGACGTCGGAGAAGGTGAGACGCCCCGGCGACTTGTTGGGGATGAGGCTGCCGCCCTCGAAGTATTGGACGTTGGCGACCTCGACGGACAACTCGCTGCACTTCTGGAAACCGGAGTGCCCGAGGCCGTCAGCCTCACAGAGGAACTTGAAGCGCTTATGGAAGCTGCGCGGTTGCCCGATGATGGCCATGGCCAGTCTCCTTACAAGCCCGCCGAAGCCAGCTCGGCTTCGAGGGCGCGGGTGTCCTGGGCGATGCGCAGGACAATGAATTCGGCGGGCTTGTTGGTGGCGAGCCCGATGCGCGCCACCAGCTTGCCGGCGAAGACGACGGACGGCGGATTGAGCGCGTCCGAGACGTCGACGAAGAAGGCCTTGGCGGGCTCCTGGCTGCGGAAGGCGCCGTTCTTCATCTGTGCGAGGAGGAAGGTGGCAATGGAGCGCCGCACCTGAGCGCGCAGCCCTTCCGTGTTGTTGCGGTGCCGGGCGAATTGCAGCCCTGCCTTGACGCTGCGCTCGATGAAGGACACCCCGCGCCTCTCAGCGACGTAGGGGAAGTTCCCACTGGCCTTCAGCGTGCGGCTGCCGTCGATGAAGCGCGGCAGGCCGGGCCCGGTGGTGAGAGGGTTGATGCGGCGGGGGTAGACGACGTCCCGCTTCTTCTCTTCCAACGTCTCCTTGGACTCGAAGCCCAGGACGCCGAACATGCGCCCGGCTTCGATGCCGGCGGGTGCTTCATACACACCACCTGGGCGCGCGCCGTCGTTGCGCGCGAAGACGCCAGCGATGATTCCGGAGGGCGGGACGATGAGCTGCTCTACGTTGCCGAAGACGCCGCGGGCGGGGTTGAGCACCTTGACGCGGGGCCAGTAGAGGGCCGCGTGCTCAGAGAGCCCTTCGATGGCGGCCTCCTGCGAGACGTAGGAGACGATGTCCGTGGCGCTGTAGCCCGCGGGCGAGTCGAGGACGGCGAAGACGAGGCCGCCTCTCGCCACCTCGCAGTAGCGCACCATGGCGTTGTGGACGGCGGGCGTGGCGCGACCGGGCACCAGGAGAAGGGAGAGGTCCTGCACTTCGTCGAGCGCGTAAAAGACCGCTCCGGCCGGCCTCCGAGCCGATGAAGTCCGTGTCGTCCAGGCCGACGAGGCCGTCCTCGCCGCTCGAGAGGGCCACCGTCTGCTCGTCCGGAATCGCGTCCGGTTGCACCATGAAGGCCCGGACGTAGGTGGAGCCGGTGCGCTCGTCATTGAGGACGCGCTCGACGTAGCGCGCGTCGCCCTGGGCCGAGGAGAGGTTGGGGAAGGACTCGCGGTAGGCGCCGTCCTCGAGGACGAGGACGTCGAAGGTGTCGGGAGCGCCATTCGTCGGGGGCCGCACCTCCACCTCGAGGCGGTTGGCGTAGGCGCCCGCGTCCTTCGCCTCCAGGTGGAGGACGTCGGAGGCGCCGGAGGCGTTGCCCGTGTGCAGGAGCGCGTCGAGTCCGAGGCCGGAGCCCGCGTCTCCCTGCACACGCAAGGAGGCACCAGGCCCCGTGGACTGGGTGAGCAACTGCAGGGCCCCCAGGGAGGAGGGGGCCACACGGACGCCCGCCACCGCCGCCTCCACGAGGGCGCGCACCTCGGCCAGCTCGACGGCGCGCAGGCTCTGGACGTTGCCGCTCCCCACCTGCGGGCCGCCCGCGAAGCCGAAGACGGTGTTGGCCACCGCGTCGCCCACCTCCAGGCGGCTGGAGGCGCCCTGGGTGTCGCTGGCGATTCTCAGCACACCCGCCTCCACGGTGGCGCGTCCGCCGATGAGTCCCGCGTTGAGGACGGCGGCCACCTCCTGGGCGGTGGCCTGGGTGATGTTGTCGAAGTCCTCCGCGCTGAAGAGGATGAAGACGTCCCGCCCGTCGTCGACGCGCACCCGGAGCGACTGCCCTGCGGTGAGGGCATAGGGCCCAGGGCGCCCCGCGGAGACGGAAGCCGCGGTGCCGGAGAAGACGACGTCCACCGCCTCGGCGCCGTTGGCGGACACCTCCAGGCGCTGGCCGTTGGCCAGGGTGAAGGGGGGACGCAAGGTGCCGCGCACGACAGCGGGCGTGGGCCCGCCGCCCGTGGTGAGGGCCGCCGCAGCAGGCGTGGCCGTGTGCGACTCGGAATCGGAGACGTCCTCGTAGTGAACGGTGCGCACCACCCAGAGGTGGCTGCCGCCTTGTTCGAAGAAGCCCATGGCGGCGAGGGCCAGGTCCGAGTCTGGTGTGAAGCCGCCGAAGGTGGCCTGGTACTCCTCGAAGGACGTGCACAGCACGGCCTGGCCGATGGGGCCTCGCTCCGCCAGGCCGATGGCACCCGCCACGGAGGTGGGCACGGAGGGAATGCCACGGACGCGCGGCTCCTCCTCTTCGACGACGATTTTCGACGACAGCAGCTCACGACTCATGAGGCACCTCGCTTCTTGCGGGACACGCGCGCCGACACCTCGGGCGCGGCAGAGGGGAGCGACGACGGCGGGGCCGTGGGGGCTTGCCGCTGCAGGGCGACTTCGCCGCGGCGAATGGCAGCAGCCACCGCGGGCACGCAGAGAGTGGCCTCGGGCACGTCCTCCAGCGACACACCCGTGGCCAGGGTGAGGGAGGAGGGCAGGCGTCGGCCGCCACGGCCTGGCTGCACGCCGCAGGCGCACTCGCCGCGCGCGACGCAGTACGACTCATGGGGCAGGAGGAAGGTGACGAGCCTGCCCAGGGCGTTGGTGAGGGTGACACTCATGAGGTGCCTCCAGAGAGAGAGTCCGTTTCGAGGTGCGTCCCGGCGACTGCCTTGCCGATGTCGAGGGGCAGGCCCGAGTCCACGTCGAAGCCGCGCACCACCAAGCCCCAGGTGAAGGCGCGCACGTCGTCGCGGCTGCCGAGCTGCGTGCGCACCTCGCCGTCCGCGTCCATCTCCCAGCGGACGGTGCCGCGCGAGGCGTCCTCGGCGTCCCTCGGCATGGCCAGCCAGCGGTTGCGGTTGAGGAAGGTGGCCACGGCGGCCATGAGGTTGAAGAGTTCGGCGGTGCGCTCGGAGGCCACCGTGAGGGTGAAGGCCAAATCCACGGTGTACGCGGGGCGCCTGCGCACCAACTCGGCGCCGGAGGGGCCCTGCACGACGTCCTCGTGCAAGACGTTGGTGGAGTAGCGACGACTCTCGCGCATCGTGGGGCCTGACAGCACCACGGAGGGCAGCGCGGCCATGGCGATGACGTTGAGGCCGTCTGCCACCGTGTCGTCGTAGTCGACGGAGACGCTGGCGCTGACGTTGGCCACCACCTGGCGCTTCAGCTCGCGCAGCAGCGTGCGCACGAGGCGGGTGAGGTCCGCTTCCTTCGCGACGCGTGGGCGCAGGTAGCGGTACGCCCCCGGAAGGGCAGCGGCCTCGCCTGGAATGGGGCGTCCGTCCGCGGAGAGGTTGAGCAGCTCCGCGTCGGCGGTGCCCACCTCGTGGGTCGGCGTCCGCACGTCCACGTAGGCCGTGCCTGCCTCTTCACGGACGGCGAGCACCTCTGCGCGCAGTCCGCCCAGGCGCACGGCGACCTGCGCGGCGAAGCCAGTGCCGGCGAGGCGGAGGATGTCGCCGCCGCTGGTGGGCCCCGAGGAGGGCGTCGCGGAGGTGAGAGAGGGGACGGCCATTACCCGGGCCCTCCGAGGCCCAGCTCCTTCGCGACGCGCGCGAGGAAGCGGCGACTGGCGCCCTGTCGAAAGCGTGCGAAGGCCGGCCGCAGGAAGGGCCGCGCGGGCGTCTGAGTCACAATGACGCCGCGGCCCCTGCCGCTGTTACGCGACTCGCCGGCCAGGCCGGCCTGTCGCAGCAGCGCGAAGAGGAAGCGCCGCATCTTCGGCGTCATGGGGATGACGACGGGTGGGCCTCCGTACTCCTGCAACTGCGCCACGTCGACGAGGGACTCACCGTCCGGGCTCTTCGCGGTGCGCGACACGCCGATGAAGGCCTCGTCGCCCTCCACGACGACGGAGATGGAGTTGCGTAGCGCGCCCGAGACGAGGAGGGCCTTCGTCCCGTTGAATCCGGCGAGCT